>NZ_JBEYUS010000077.1:0-28336 GCF_040643635.1 Saccharopolyspora sp. NPDC047091 | reverse complement strand
GTGGCCCACCCGCCCAGGCGGATCGGGCGGGTGGGCCACTCACCTGGCGGGATGTCGTGCGCGCGGGGCGCGGCGGCCGGGGAGTCAGCAGAGGTCGTAGCGCGGGGTGGTGCCGAGGAGGTGGGTCAGGTCGGCGCCGGGCGGGAGGTCGCGGGCCGGGACGCGGCGGGCGAACAGCCGGGCGGTGTCGGTGCCGCCCAGCTCGGCGCGGCGGCCGCGGACCCGCAGCCAGGCCCCTTCCCGCAGCGCGAGCACCGGGACGTCGTTGTGCTCCAGGAATTCGCCGAGCCGCTCGTCGCGGGTCTCGCCGCGGTGCGTGCTCGCCGGATCCGGCGGCAGGTAGTGCGGGTTGATCTGGAACGGCACCAGGCCGAGCGCGGCGAACGAGGCCGGTTGCACGATCGGCATGTCGTTGCTGGTGCGCAGGCTCGGGCAGGCCAGGTTGGTGCCCGCGCTGGCCCCGAGGTAAGGCACGCCGGCCAGCACGGCGCGGCGCAGCGCCCGCACCAGGCCCTGCCGTTGCAGGGTCGCGAGCAGCCGGAACGTGTTGCCACCGCCCAGGAACACGGCTTCGGCCGAGGCGATGGCGCGCACCGGGTCGGCGGCGCGGTGCAGCCCGTCGACCTTGATCCCGGTGGAACTGAGCACCGAGTGCGCGATGCGCGCGTAGTCGTCGAAGTCGCGGCGGGCGTACGGGACGAACAGCATCCGTTCCCGGCCGGCCATCAGCTCCGTGATCGCGGGCAGCGCGTGGCCGAGGAATCCCGGCGACCCGTGCACCCGTGAGCTCGACAGCAGGAGCAGCTGCACCACGGCTCTTCCTCCCCGCACCCGTGACCCGGAGCGAACCCTACCGCCGAGGCTGGAACCGGTGGGGTGGGACGGGCAGGATGGCCGGCATGGCCGGAGACGAGGACGTGACGATCATCGGCGGCGGCATCGTGGGCCTGGCGACGGCGCGGGCGCTGGTCCGCGCGGGCACGACCGGGCGGATCGCGGTGCTGGAGAAGGAGCGGGCCGTGGGCGCGCACCAGACCGGTCACAACTCCGGCGTGCTCCACAGTGGACTGTACTACCCGCCGGGCAGCGCGAAGGCCCGGTTCGCCCGCGCGGGAGCGGAGGCCATGTACCGGTACTGCGCCGAGCGCGGGGTTCCGGTGCGGCGCACCGGGAAGCTCGTGGTGGCGACCCGGCCGGAGCAGCTGCCTCGGCTGGCCGAGCTCGCCCGCCGCGGCACCGCCAACGGCGTCCGGCTGTCCGAAGTGGACCCCGGTGGGATCGAGGAGCGGGAACCGAACATCCGCGGCCTGCGCGCGCTGCTGGTGCCGGACGCGGGGATCACCGACTTCGGCGCCGTCTGCACCGCGCTGGCCGCGGAACTCGCCGAGCACGGGGTCGAGGTGCGGCGCGGCGTCGAGCTGCGCTCGGCACGCCGCGACGGCGACCGGCTCGTGCTGGGCACCACGGCAGGCGAGGTCCGCACCCGGTTCGCGGTGAACTGCGCGGGGCTGCACAGCGACACCGTGGCGGAACTGGCGGGCACCCGGCCGGCCGCGCGCGTCCTGCCGTTCCGCGGCGAGTACTACGAGGCCGCCCCCGGGCGTCGCGACCTGGTGCGGGCGCTGGTGTACCCGGTGCCGGACCCGGCGTTCCCGTTCCTCGGCGTGCACTTCACGCGGATGGTCGACGGCGGGCTGCACGTGGGGCCGAACGCGGTGCCCGCGCTCGCCCGCGAGGGCTACGACTGGCGGACCTGGTCGGCGCCGCACCTGCGGCGGCTGCTGGGCGATCCGGGATTGCGAGCGCTGGCGAAGCGCTACTGGCGCACCGGTGCGGCGGAGATCGCGCGCTCGGCGGTGAAACCGCTGTTCGTGCGGGCCGCGCGGGAGCTGCTGCCGGGGTTGCGCGGCACGGACCTGGTGCCCGCGGCCGCGGGGGTGCGGGCGCAGGCGGTGCGGCCGGACGGCACCCTCGTCGACGACTTCCTGGTGCACGAGGACGAGCGCTGGGTGCACGTGCTCAACGCACCCTCCCCGGCGGCGACCGCCTCGTTGCGCATCGGCGAGGACATCGCGGACCGGGTCGCGGCGAAGCTCGCCTAGCGCTCCCCGGCCCGTCGAGCGGGCCGGGGAGGCGGCGATCAGTAGTGGCCGCGGTCCCGGTAGTCGCGGTACTCGCGGTACTCGCGCTCCCGGTTCTCCTCGGCGTTGATGCCGATCCGGCGGATCACGCCGTGCAGCACGCTGCTGACGATCGTCACGATCAGCGCGCCCCAGAACGCGGCCCAGAACCCGTCCACGTGGAACGGCTGGTTCAGCTCGCCGGCCACGTACCCGGTGAGCCAGAACAGCAGCGCGTTCACCACGAGCCCGAACAACCCGAGCGTCACCAGGTACAGCAGGCAGCCGAACGTCTTCGCGATCGGCTTCAGCACTGCGTTGATCACGCCGAACACGATCGCGACCACCAGCAAGGTGACCACCTTCGTGCCGGTGTCCGTGCTCGCGTCGCCGAGCTGGATGCCGGGCAGCGCGGTCGTCGCCCACACGGCGACCGCGGTGATCAGGATGTGCAGCAGGACCGTCACGAAGTGGCCTCCCGAGTTCGCCGTGGAACCTCGAACGCTACCGTTCCGCCCCCGCCCGGAGCCCGCCCACCGCAAGACCCCGCGATGCACCCGTTCAGGCGAACATCTCGTCGGTCAGGCGGCGGATCGCGTCGGCGCGGGTGCACTGCTCGGCCCGCTCGTAGGCCTCGACGAAGCGGAACACGAGCCCTTCGCGCAGCCCCCACGGGCACAGGTCCAGCTCTTCGACGCCGAGCGCGCGCAGCAGCGAGTCGGCGGTGATCGCACCGGCGAGGATGCGCCGCGCCCTGCTGCGGGAGACGCCGGGGAGCTTGGCGCGCTCGACCTGGCCGAGTTCGGCGAGCTGCGGGATCCACCGGGTCAGGTTCGTCCGCGCCAGCGTGTCCGGGTGCCGCACCAGTCGCTTCGACGAGCTCGCGGCGAGCACCGCCAGCTGCCGCAGCACCTTCGACTGGCCGACGGGCTGGCCGAGCCTGCGGCCGCGGAACGGGGCCAGGTCGACCGGGGCGACGGCTTCGACGGCCGCGTACAGCGCGGCGACCTGGTCCGGCGGTGGCGGGTCCGAGGGCAGGTGCTCGCGGGTGAGCCGGGCCGCGCCGAGCGGCATCGACACCACTTCGTCCGGGTAGGGGCCCGATCCGATGGCGACCTCGGCGGTGCCGCCACCGATGTCGACGGTGGTCAGCGGGGTGTCCTCGCGGCCGTGCCAGCGGCGGGCCGCGTGGAAGCAGAGCGCGGCCTCGGCGTGCGGGGTCATCGAGCCGATGCGGGTGCCCGCGGCCTCGGTGAGGCGGGCGCGCAGCTCGGCGCCGTTGGTGGCGTCGCGCACCGCGGCGGTGCCGAACGCGACCAGCGGTCCGCGCAGTTCGGCGCCGACGGCGCGCACGCAGCCCTCGACGGCGCGGGCGGCCTGCTCGATGCCCTCGTCGGTCACCGATCCGTCGGCGAGGGTGTTCTCGCCGAGCCGGGTGCGCTCCTTGTGGCTCCAGGAGGCGCGGGGCAGCCTGCCGCGATCGAGGTCGACCAGTTCCAGCCGCGCCGCGGTGGAACCGATGTCGAGGAGTCCGAGCTTCATACCACCCTCACGTGTAGTCCGGACGGGCCTTCGAGGCGTAGTGCGTTCCTCCAGCAGCAGCAGCGCAGAACCATCGGCATGGCCGAATCATGCCGTATGCACAGGTTTTGTTCATCGCCCGTTCGGACTTTCTTGATCCGTAATTGATGTCACTGGTACATGCGCACTTCCGATGTCACACCGAGCGGTGTTACAAAGGAGTCACCCCTGACCGCTACCAAGCGGTAACCTCGGGGCGATCAGGTGCTGCGGCTGGAACGCGAGGTGCGCCCATCCGCAACGTCAGCGACGGAGAGGACCACCATGCGCATCGGGATGCCGCTGAACTACAGCGGAGGCTTCAAGGAGACGGTCGACGAACTGGCCACCTACGAGAAGGCCGGTCTCGACATCGTCTACGTCGCCGAAGCGTACTCGTTCGACGCGGTCAGCCAGATGGGCTTCATCGCCGCCCGCACCGAACGGCTCCAGATCGCCTCCGGGATCCTGCAGATCTACACCCGCACGCCCACGCTCACCGCGATGACCGCCGCCGGGCTGGACTTCGTCTCCGACGGCCGGTTCACCCTCGGCATCGGCGCCTCCGGGCCGCAGGTCATCGAAGGCTTCCACGGCGTGCCCTACAGCGCGCCGCTGGGCCGCACCCGCGAACTGGTCGACATCTGCCGCCAGGTGTGGCGCCGCGAACGCGTGCAGCACGACGGCAAGCACTACCAGATCCCGCTGCCCGAAGGCCAGGGCACCGGGCTCGGCAAGCCGCTGAAGCTCATCAACCACCCGGTGCGCCCGAACATCCCGATCATGATCGCGGCGATCGGCCCGAAGAACGTCGCGATGGTCGCCGAGATCGCCGACGCCTGGGAACCGATCTTCTACGTCCCCGAGAAGGCCCACGAGGTCTGGGGCGAATCGCTGGCCGCCGGCAAGGCCAAGCGCGACCCGGAGCTCGGTGAGCTCGACGTCGTCGGCCAGGCCCCGCTGGCCATCGGCGACGACGTCGACGCGCTCGTCGACTCGATGCGCCCGATGCTCGCCCTCTACATCGGCGGCATGGGTGCGAAGGGCAAGAACTTCTACAACGACCTCGCCCGCCGCTACGGCTACGAGGCCGAAGCCGAGGAGATCCAGAACCTCTACCTGGACGGCAAGAAGGACGAGGCCGCCGCGGCGGTGCCGGACGAGCTGGTCGCCGCCAGCACCCTCATCGGCTCCGAGGGCCACGTGCGGGAACGCCTCGCCGCGTTCAAGGAGTCCGGCGTGACCACGATGAACGTGACGCCGCTCGCCGGTTCCTTCGAGGAGCGCACCAAGCTGATCGAGAAGATCCGCGGCATCGCCGACGACCTCTGATCCGCCCCGCGGCCGGGCGCGCCCCGCCCGGCCGCGGCCCGGTCAGCCGTTGAGCACCCGCACCGGCGAGCCGTCCGCGAAGGCCCGGATGTCGGCGACCGTCTCGGCGTAGAACGTCCGGTAGGTGCCCTCGGTGACGTACCCGACGTGCGGGGTGAGCACGGTGCGCGGCGTGGTCCGCCACGGGTCGTCCGCGGGCAGCGGCTCGGTCCCGTACACGTCGATGCCCGCACCGGCGAGCCGTCCCGCGTACAGCGCCTCGCGCAGCGCCGCCTCGTCCACGATCGGCCCGCGCGAGGTGTTCACCAAGTAGGCGGTGGGCCGCATCAGCGCCAGCTCCGCCGTGCCGACCAGCCCGCGGGTGCGCTCGCTGAGCACCGTGTGCACGGTGAGCACGTCGGAGCCGCGGAACAGCTCCTCCTTCTCCACCCGGCGCGCCCCGGCCTCCGCGGCGGCCTCCGCGGTGAGGTTCCGGCTCCAGGCGATGACGTCCATGCCGAACGCGGCACCGACCTTCGCGACCTGGCTGCCGAGCCTGCCCAGCCCGAGCACGCCCAGCGTGCGCCCGGCCAGCTCGAACCCGACGCCCTGCTGCCAGCCGCCGTCCCGGATCGCGCGGTCCTGTTCCGGGATCTGCCGGGTGACCGCGATGATCAGGCCCCAGGTGAGTTCCGCCGTCGGTCCCCACGCCCGGTCCGGCGCGGCTCCGCTGCCGGTCCCGCACACGGTGATGCCGAGCTCGGTGGCCGCGTCCAGGTCGATCGACGCGTTGCGCATGCCGGTGGTGACCAGCAGCTTCAGCTCCGGCAGCGCGGCCAGCACGTCCCGCGGGAACGGGGTCCGCTCCCGCATCGCGGCGATCACGTCGAACGGGGCGAGCCGCCGCACCAGCTCCGCGCGGTCGGCGGGGGTGTCGTGGAAGAACTCGACCTGCGCGGGCAGCGAGTCCCAGTCCGCGTAGTCCCGCGCGACGTGCTGGTAGTCGTCGAGCACCGCGATGCGCATGCACTCCTCCTTCGGGTGTCCGGTCCTCCGAGCGCCCGGCCTCCGAGCGTCCGGCCTCCGAGCGTCCGGCCTTCGAGCGTCCGGTCCTCCGGGTCTCGGCCCCGCGGACGTCCCGCCCTTCGGGCGTCCGGTCCTCCGAACGTCCGGGCCTTCGGGTGCCCGGCCCTCCGGGCCTCGGTCTTGAGGACGGCCGGTCTCCGGCCGCGTCCGGCCGCGATCGTAGTGCGGCCGCCCGGCGGGGTGATCGACCCGCGGGGCGGCGCGCGCGACCTGACAACGCGCGGTGCGGCCAGGCAGACTGCCGACGTGACTCGATCCAGACTGCTGCACCTGCTGCCGCTGAGCGCGTTCCACGCGGCCGCGGACCACATCGGTTCCCCGTCGCTGGAGACCGAGGGGTTCGTGCACTGCTCGCCGGACATGGCCACCGCGCTGGCGGTCGCCAACGCGCTGTACGCGGACGTGGACGAGCAACTGGTGGCGCTGGAGCTCGATCCGCAGCGGCTGTCCGCCCCGGTCCGCTGGGAATCGGCGGCACCGCACCCGCCGCCCGGGATCGCCGCGGACGTGCTGTTCCCGCACGTGTACGGCTCGCTGGAGCGGTCCGCGGTGATCGGCCTGCACTACGCGCGGCGCGACGTCCGCGGCCGGTTCGCGGCGCTCGAGACGCGCGGCCGCACCGCGGAGGAGCTGAACCTGCTGCCGCACCCGGAGGGCGGCTGGTTCCGGCGGACCTGGACCAGCGACGTCGAGGTGACGCCCGACGAGCGGGGCCTGCGGCCGACCGCGACGGCGATCTACTACCTGCTCTCCGCGGGCCACACCTCGGAGTGGCACCGGGTGGGCTCGGCGGAGCTGTGGCTGTGGCACCGCGGCGGCCCGCTGACCCTGGTGCTGGGCGGCGACGGGGACGTCCCCGCCGAGCAGCCGAGCAACCACGTGCTGGGCGCGGGCGCCGGGCAGGACCCTCAGGTCCTGGTGCCCGCCGGGACGTGGCAGCGGGCGGTGGCCTCGGCGACGGTGGAGTCGCTGGTGACCTGCGTGGTCTCGCCCGGGTTCGACTTCGCGGATTTCAGCACGCCCGGCTGAGGTTCGGCGGCGGACTGCGCGGGGACCCGCTGCTCCGGGTCCGGCCGCAGCACGGCGACCCGTTCCGGTGCGGCGCCGGTCTCGGCGGGCTCCGGTTCGCGGCCCAGCTCCCGGTCGGGCGCCGGATGCGGTCGCACGCCGAGCAGGCGTTTCTCGAACCAGCACAGGGCGATCAGCGATCCGATGATCGTTCCGATGGCCACCGACGCCACCAGCGCGAAGACCGCCAACGTGTTCAGCACCGACCTCACCCCCGAGAGAAACCGTGCACGGCACCGGGTCCCG
Organism: Saccharopolyspora sp. NPDC047091; assembly: GCF_040643635.1. Classification (NCBI taxonomy): domain Bacteria; kingdom Bacillati; phylum Actinomycetota; class Actinomycetes; order Pseudonocardiales; family Pseudonocardiaceae; genus Saccharopolyspora; species Saccharopolyspora sp. NPDC047091. Next base: position 20,945 of record NZ_JBEYUS010000077.1, on the reverse strand, counting down.
TCCGGCTCGCGCCGCCGGCGAGGACCTCGCCGGGATTCACCGTAGGGCGGGGCCCCGAACGGTGCCGGACGCCGGACCGGGTGCCGTCCGATCGAGGGAATTCAGCGCCGGGGAGGTGTCGGCGGCGCCCCTCGCCCAGGCGATCCGGTGCACGTGGCGAACGCCCTTGATCAGGCAATTCGGCCATACGCGGCGCTACTATCGGGTGAAGGTGCGCGCCCCGCGGTGTCGCGGCGACGGGTAGTCACCGTCGCCACCCGAACTCGTGATCGCTGCGCGGTTCGGGACAACGGAACCGGGGTGGCGCGCGTGCGCACAGTGGTCACCACGATCCGACAGCACGGATCACCACGATCGACGGCAACGGGCCGGGAGGTATCGGTGCAGGGCTACGGGGTCCACCTGCTCTTCCACGCGCTCGCCGTGCTCTGCGGCGCGGCGCTGGGGATCGCGGGCACGGTGTGGTGGGCGGGCGGCAACCCGCCGGTGCTGTGGGCGGCGCTGGCCGCGCTGCTGCTCGGCATCGTGGTGCTGGTGGTGCAGGGCCGCCAGCTCGCCGCCGAGCCCCGCCCGCGGCGCACCGCGCCGGGCTCCCGGCCCCGGCCGGGTACCCGCCCGGAACTGGCGGCGACGGCGATCCGGGACCCCGACGACCGCTGGCGCGGCTGACCGCCGCCGCTCCCGCGAGGTGAGCCGCCGCTCCCGCGAGGTGAATGGCCCAGCAGCCCCGCCACGCTGGTCGAATGGGCCATTCACCTCGGGGCGCGGATCAGGGCAGCGGGGCGTGCGCCCAGCCGACGGCGGTCTTCCGCCCGTCCGCGTTCTCCACCCACACCTCGCTCTCCAGGTGCCGCGCCCCGTCGTGGTCGATCGCGCCCAGCACCGCGCCGCGGGCGGTGACCTCCTCGTCCACGTAGAACGGGTGCACGAACTTCACCGCCAGGTGCCCGCCCTCGATCCAGGCGCCGCCGTGGAACGCGGTGAGCATCTCGGAGAGGTAGCCGACCTGCTGCATGGCCTGGGCGACGGTGCGGTCCATCCCGGAGCGCCGCGCGCCCGCCGCATCGGTGTGGATGTTGGAGAACCCGCGGCCGCCCCAGGAGAAGACGTACATCTGCTCCTGCGAGATCGTCTTGCGCACCGGCCGGATCGGGGTGCGCTCGCCGAGGTCCGCGCTCGCCGCGGCGGCCGGTGCCACGTCGAGCAGTTCGCCGGTGACCAGCCGGGACGGGGCCGGTGCGGTGCTGCCGCCCACCACGTCGGCGGCGTGCACCCGCATGATCTCGGTGCCGCGGTGGCGCAGCAGCAGCCTGCCGTCGGCGCCGCGGGCTTCGGCCTCCATCACGACGTAGCCGTTGCCGCGCCGCACCTCGGTGTGCACGTAGCGGCCGCTGAGGGTGACGGTCTCGCCGATCACGACCGGTGCGTGCAGCGAGAGCTCCTCGTGGGTGTGCAGCCCGCGCGCCGTGTTGCCGTCGTAGGCGGCGTAGAACAGGAACAGCAGCTCGTTGGACAGCACGGCGGGGCTCGCCGCGGGCCGCCCGCTCGCATCGGTGAGCCGCCCGGCTCCCGCGTCGTCCTGGGCGAAGGCGTAGTTGCGCACCATCCGCTCGTCGACGACCACGTCGAACGGGCCGAACACCTCCGGGACCTCGATGTTCTCGAAGACCGCTTCCTTGGTTCCGGTCCACCACCGGTTCATGGCCAGCTCCTCTGGGCGTGGGGCATCGCCGTCCCGCGGCGGGCGGGACGTGGCGATGGGGTGCGCGGCTCGTGCCGCGGGGGATCAGGTGTCGAGCCGGACGACGAACGGGAATTCCGGCCGGGTCCAGCTCCGGGCGTGCTCGACGGCGCGCCCGGTGTCGTCGTGCGTGGTCCGGTGCGCCTCCACCAGCGGGGCGCGCACCGCCACCTCCAGCAGGCCGGCGAGCTCCTTCGTCGCGGCGCAGGCGGTGATCTCCTGCTCGGCCCAGCTGACCGCGACGCCGCAGCGCTCGGCCAGGGTGCGGTACAGCGAGCCGGCGAGCAGCTCGGCACGGGCCAGTCCGGGGGCGGCGGCGACCGGCACCCAGGACTCCTGCACGGCCGCGGGCGTCCCGTCCACGGTGCGGAGCCGGACGAGCCGGACCGCTTCCGCGGCCTCGTCGAGATCGAGGACCTCCGCGATCTCCCCGGGCGGGACCAGCACGGCGCGGCGGATCTCGGTGGTGACCACGTCCTCGGTGACCTCGTCGCCGAAGGGCACCAGCCGGTTCAGCCGCCGGGACCGGGCGCGCCGCGGGGCCACGAAGCTGCCCGCACCGCGCCTGCGCACCACCAGCCGTTCCCGCACCAGCGCGTCGAAGGCCTGCCGGACCGTCATGCGGCTGACGCCGTAGCGCTCGGCGAGTTCCTTCTCGCTGGGCAGCCGGCTCTCGGGGGCGAGCGCGCCGGTGTTGATCCGGTCGAGCAGGTCGTCTCGGATGACCTCGTACATCGGGCGCGTGGCCACGGCGGGGAACTCCTCGGGGTGGTGTGATCGGATCTCAGGGTATCCGCCCGGTGCGGAGGTTCAGCTCTGCCGCGGGCCGGTTTCGGGGGCTTCGGCGCGCGCCCAGCCGACGGTGCTGAGCTTGCCGTCGGCGCGGCGCACCCACACCTCGACGTCGATCGCGAGGCGTCCGGGCCCCGCTTCCTCCACGGCCGTGACGGCACCGCCCACCTCCAGGGGTTCGAAGACCTCGACGGGGTTGATGAACTTGACCCGCAGCCAGCCGCCGGTGAACAGGTCGGCGCCGAAGAAGCGGGTGAGCATCCCGGTGATCAGCCCGCACTGCTGCTGGCCCTGCACGATGGGGATGCGCAGCCCGGCCTCCCGGGCCACGGCCAGGTCGCTGTGGGTGTTGCGGACGTACTCGCCGCAGCGGGAGAACACCGAGGCCTGCTCCTGGGTGATCGTGACGTGCAGCGGCGGCAGCGGTGCCCCGGGCCGCACCGTCGGCGTGCCGACGACCGCGGTGGGGGCGTCCGGGTCCGAGGTGCCGTCCACCGTCCCGGCCGCGCCACCGCCACCGGTCCGGTTGCGGCCGGCGACGTCGCCGGGCCGGGTGCGCAGGATCTCGACGCCGCGGTGCCGCAGGATGCCGCGGCCGCCGGTGCCGGTGGCGCTCGCCTCCATCACCACGTAGTCCTGGCCGCGCCGGGTGTAGGAGTCCACGTAGGTCCCGGCCAGCACCACCTCCTCGTCGAGGTGCGCGGGACCGTCGAACCACAGCTGCTCCTCGGTGTGCAGCCCGACGGTGCGGCTCGCCCGGTAGGCGGTGGTGAACAGCTGCACCAGGTCGTTGGACAGCAGCCCGGCGTGCGCGATGCGGCCGCCGAACGGGCTCGGGCCGAAGTGCCACGGGTGGTGGTCGTCCTGGGTGAACGCGTACCGCTTGATCTTGTGGTCGTCGACGAGGACGGTGACGGGCCCGAAGTGCTCCGGGATGCTCAGGTTCTCGAAGACCGGTTCCTTGAGCCCGGCCTCGTGGTCCACGCCGCGGGCCACCGCGCGCGGATCGGTCAGATCTCGCCAGGTCATGCGGTTCTCGCTTCCTGTCGGGGGCTCAGATCACGCCGTCGGCGCGCAGTGCGGCGAGCTCGTCGGCGTCCAGGCCGAGCAGCCGGGAGTAGACCTCGGCGTTGTCCTCGCCGGGCAGCGGCGGCGCCTTGCGGACCGAACCGGGCGTGGCGCCGAGCTTGAGGGCGAGCCCGGGCAGCACGAGGGTGCCCAGCTCGGGGTGCTCGACCTCGATCATCATGTCCCTGGCCCGCACCTGCTCCGAGTCGGTCGCCTCGGCGACGCTGCGGACCGGGGAGTACGGCACGCCCGCCGCGGCCAGCAGCTCGCCGACGTGCGCCGAGGTGTGCCGCCGGGTGAAGCCGCGCACCACGTCGTCGAGCGCCTCGACGTGCACCAGCCGCGACTCCTGGTCGGCGAACCGCGGATCCTCGGTCAGCTCCGGCATCCCCATCGCGGCGGCGAGCCGCGGGAACAGCGCGTCGGTGCCCGCGTGCAGGTACAGGTGGCCGTCGGCGGTGGGGTAGGCGTTGGCGGGCACCGTGATGTGGTCCCGGTTCCCGGTGCGCCCGGTCTCCTCGCCGAGCATCCGCCAGGCCGCGGGCAGCGTGCCCATGCAGGAGAACAGCGCGTCCAGGCAGGAGATGTCGACGTGCTGCCCGTCGCCGGTGCGGGCGCGGGCGGCGAGCGCCATCATCGCGCCCATCACCCCGTGGAAGGCGGCGATGTGGTCGGCGACGAACGCCCCGGCCATCGTGGGCGGCCCGTCGGGGGTGCCGGTCATGCTCATCAGCCCGGAGGCGGCCTGCGCGATCGCGTCGAACAGGGCGCGGTCCCGGTTCGGGCCGGTCTGGCCGAACCCGGAGATCGACACCAGCACGGCGCGCGGGTTGAGCTCGTGGATCCGCTCCCAGCCGAGGCCCATCTTCGCGAGCGTGCCGGGCCGGAAGTTCTCCACCACGACGTCGCTGCCGCGCACGAGTTCTTCCAGCACTCCCAGCGCTTTCGGGTGCCGGGTGTCGAGCGTGACGCCGTGCTTGCTGCGGTTGTAGTTGAGCGTGTAGAGGCTGTGCCCGCGGTGGTGCGGCACGTTGCGCCGCGAGTCCTCGCCGCCGGGCCGCTCGACCTTGATGACCTCGGCGCCCATGTCGCCGAGGATCTGGCAGCACAGCGGTCCGGCGATGAACCGGGACAGGTCGAGCACGCGCAGCCCGTCCAGCGGTGGCGCGGTCATCGCACCCCTCCCCCGTCGACGGCGGGCGCGGCGGCGGGCTCGGCGGTGCCGTCGATGTCGAGCCTGCTGGTCTCCGGTGCCAGCCACGCGCACACCAGTCCGATGAGGACGAAGCCGCCGGTGATCGCGGCGACCGGCCACGGATCGCCGCCGGTGGCCAGCAGCAGCGCGGTGGACGCGGCAGGCCACAACCCGATCAGGATGCCGGGCAGCTGCGCGGCCAGCGAGATGCCGGTGTAGCGGACCTTGGTGCCGAACAGCTCCGCGAAGAACGCGGGTTCCACGCCGTACATCGGCCCGACGGAGAGCACGTAGAAACCCACGTAGACCACGAACATCAGCGCGACCGACCCGGTGTCCAGCGCCCAGAAGAACGGGAACACCAGCACCAGCCCGGCGATCGCGCCGAACGCGAACACGGCGCGCCTGCCCCAGCGGTCGGAGGCGAGCCCGGAGGCGCCGTAGCCGAACAGCGCGAGCACCGCCGCGACCGTCCCGGCCAGCAGCACGTCGGTCTCGGGCAGGTCGGTGTAGCTCTTGGCGTAGGCCAGCCCGATGGTGAGGATGAGGTATCCGGCGAAGACCTCGCCGAGCCGCATCCCCATCGCCAGCAGCAGCGGCCGCCGGAAGTGCCGCAGCACCTGGCCGAGCGGCGGCTTCTCCGCTCCGGCGGTGTCGGCGTCGAGGCTGCGCTGCGCGGCCTGGAAGGCGGGCGTCTCGGTGAGCTTGAGCCGGATGACCATGCCCAGCGCGATCAGCACCCCGCTGAGCAGGAACGGCACCCGCCAGCCCCAGGACATCAGCTGCGGTTCGGGCAACGTGGACACCCAGGCGAAGATGCCGGTGCTCAGCACGAGCCCGACGGCGTTGCCGATCTGCGGGAAGGTGCCGTAGAGACCGCGCTTGCCCGCGGGCGCGAACTCGACGGCGACCAGCGAGGCCCCGCCCCACTCGCCGCCGACGCCGAGCCCCTGCACCAGGCGGCACAGCACCAGCAGCACCGGTGCCCAGATCCCGATGGTCGCGGCGGTGGGCAGCAGTCCGATGAGGAACGTCGCCGTCCCCATCATCAGCAGCGTGGTGACCAGCGCGGCCTTCCGGCCGATCTTGTCGCCGAGGTGCCCGAACACGATGCCGCCGACGGGGCGGGCGAAGAAGCCGACGCCGAACACCGCGAACGCGGACAGGGTGCCGATGACCGGGTCGTCGCCCGGGAAGAACAGCCTGCCGAACACCAGCGCGGAGGCGGTGCCGAAGATGAAGTAGTCGTACCACTCCACGGCGGTCCCGACGAGGCTGGCGAACGCCGCGCGCCGTGCCAGCCGCCGCCGGTCGGGGGCGTGCTCCGGCGGGGAGGTGGGTGGTGGGCCACTGACCATGTGCTGACTCCGTTGTCGCTGTGGTTCAGGTGTCGTCGGCCGGTCCGGTCGCGCCAGGTGCGCGCGTCCGGTGCCCGCTCCGCGGAGCGCGCCGGGATCTCCGCTGGTCGTGCGCGGGGTACTCGATGATGCCCCGGCACCGCTCCAACAAAAGACTAGACAACTAGCCGTTTCGAGCTACAGTAAAGCCCGGCGCACCGCCCCGGTCAAGGGGCGACCCGCCCGGCGCGAGCCGGCCGAGGAGGAACCCCGCGCACCCCCTGGAGATCCGGACACCGGCCGGGGCGGAGCCAGGACGCGAACCCGCCGCGCGCCACCGGCGGACCTGCCCAACGCGAAGTGAGGATGCACGGATGTCGGACAAGCCCACCGGCGGTCAGCTCGTCGTGACGATGCTCGAATCGCTCGGGATCACCCACGTCTTCGGCGTGGTCGGCGGCCAGACCCTCGCGATCACCGATGCGCTCATCGACACCCCGTCGATCGAGTTCGTGCACACCCGGCACGAAGGCGCCGCCGCGGTCATGGCCGACGCGCACGGCCGCCGCACCGGGCGGCCCGCGGTCGCCATCGCCACCACCGGGCCGGGGGCCACGAACCTGCTCACCGGCGTCGGCGGGGCGTTCCGCGACTCCAGCCCGGCGATCATCATCACCTGCAACAACAACGGCGAGAACATCCACAAGGACGACGCGCAGAACGCCGACCACGTGCAGATCTTCGCGCCGTTCACCAAGTTCTCCCGCCTCGTCGCGCACGGCTCCTCGATCAAGCAGGCGATGGAGGAGGCCTACGTCAACGCCATGACCGGCAACCCCGGTCCGGTGCACCTCGACTTCGCCCGGGACACCATCGAGCAGGTGCTCGCCGACGCGCCGGAGGTGCCCGCGGTGCACCCGGCGCGCTCCTGGGTCGAGGACCGGCCGGTCGCCTCCCCCGCCCGCATCGCCGAGATCGCCGACCGGGTGCTCGCCGCGGAACGCCCGGTGATCTGGCTCGGCAACGGCGGCAACCGGTCCCGCGGCGGCGCCGAGGTGCTGGCACTGGCCGAGGCGCTCGGCATCCCCGTCGTCACCACCTTCAACGGGATCGGGGCGGTGCCCACCACGCACCCGCTGGTGTTCGGCGCGCTGTCCCGGATGGGCACCAACCTGAGCTCGCGGGTCGTCGCCGAGTCGGACCTGGTGCTGGCGCTGGGGAACAGCCTCAACGCGGTCTCCACCGGCCGGTGGCGGCTGCGGCTGCCGCAGGTCGTCCAGGTGGACGTGGACCCGGCGATGATCGGGCGCTACTACGCGGAGAGCACCACCGGCGTCGTCGGCGACCTCGCCGCGTTCAGCCGCGACCTGCGCACCGCCACCGCCGACCGCGCCGAGCAGGCGCGCGCCGGACGCGCCGGCTGGCTCGACGAGCTGCGGGACGCCGAACGCGAGTGGTGGGCGCGCTCGGAATCCCGCGCACCGGTCACCGCGGGCACCATCGCGCCCGCCGCCGCGGTCCGCGCGCTGCGCGAGGTCGCGCCCGCCGAGACGGTGCTGATCCCGGACGCGGGCAACCCCGGCGTGTGGTCGTTCCTGTGGGAGATGGAGCTGCCGCACCGCTACCTCAAGCCCGTCGGCTTCGGGAACATGGGCTTCGCGCTGCCCGCGGCCATCGCCTGCGCCGCCGCCGACCCGGAATCCCCGGTGCTGGCGCTGATCGGCGACGGTTCGCTGGGCATGAGCCTGGGCGAGCTGGAGACGCTGGCCCGCACCGGCGGCCCGGTCGTGCTGGTCGTCCTCAACGACTCCAGCTACGGCAACATCCGCCAGGAGCAGGAGCTGCACTTCGACGGGCGCACCACCGGCGTCGACTTCGGCGACGTGGACTTCGCCCGGGTGGCCGCCGGGATGGGCGTTGCCGCCGCGCGCGTCACCGAGGTCGACGAGCTCCTGACCACCGCGAAGGACGCGTTCGCCACGGGCCGCCCGTTCCTGATCGACGTGGTGCTGGACCGCGCGGCCAACGCCTGGACCTATCCCGCGTTCACCCCGCACCGCCCGCAGAGCTGAGCCGATCGGACTTCGCGCTTGCTCCGCGCGGCGGAACCGCTGCGCGCACGGCGGCGCACCATGGGAACGCCGGGCGATGCGCCCCGGCGGCACGAGGAGGAGGGCGACGATGCCATCCGGATCACCCGGCCCGCTGGACGGGCTGAAGGTCCTGGACCTGTCCCGGTTCATCGCAGGGCCGATCTGCGCGCAGATCCTGGCGGACTTCGGCGCGGAGGTCGTCAAGATCGAACGCCCCGACGGTGAGGACGCGCGCCACCACGAGCCCTACTACCGGGGTGAGAGCGTCTACACGATGCTCTACAACCGCAACAAGCACGGCGCCACCCTCGACACCCGCCATCCCGAGGCGCTCGCCGTGCTCGAAGACCTGGTCCGCTGGGCCGACGTGGTGGTGGAGAACTACCGGCCCGGCACGGTCGAGCGGATGGGCCTCGGCTACGAGCGGATGGTGGAGCTCAAACCGGACGTCGTCCTGGTGTCGATCTCCGGGTACGGCCAGACCGGGCCGCTGTCCCAGCGGGCGCTGTTCGACGCGATCTCGCAGGCCTCCTCCGGGCTGATGTCCATCACCGGGGAGGCCGACGGGAAACCGACGCTGACCGGCACCTACATCGCCGACTACGTCACCGGATACCAGGCGGCGATCGGCGCGTTCGCCGCGATCGCGCACCGCAAGGCCACCGGGGAGGGCCAGCGGGTCGACGTGGCCTCGCTGGACTCGATGTTCGCGACGCTGGGCACCCGGCTGATCGCGCACCTGATGCTGGACCTGGACATGCCGCGCAGCGGATCGCGGGACCTGCTCACCGCACCGGTCAACGTGTACCCGGCGCTGGACGGCGACATGTACGTGCAGGCGGGCACCAACGGCCTGTTCCCGAAGCTGTGCCGCGCCATCGACCGGGAGGACCTGCTGGAGGTGCCCGAGTACCGCACCGTCGCGGGCCGGATGGCCGACCAGGAGCCGCTGGAGCAGGCGGTCGCCCAGTGGGCGGAGCACCGCAGCTGCGCGGAGATCGGCGAGGTGCTCGGTGCGGCGGGCATCCCCTGCGCCAAGGTGGCGACCGTGCCCGAGGTCGCGTCCTCCCCGCAGATCGCCGCCCGCGACATGGTCGTGGACGTCGAACACCCCGAGCTGGGCAGGCTCCGGGTGCCCGGCAACCCGGTGAAGATGGACAAGAGCCCGCCCACCACCCGCAAGGCGCCGCCGACGGTCGGCGAGGACAACGAGTACGTCTACCGCGAACTGCTCGGCCGCAGCGCCGAAGAACTGGCGCGGTTGCGGGACGGCGGTGCGGTGTGAGCGGACGCCGATGAACCGGGGCGCGCGCTGCGTCGTCGCCGTCGACGTGGGCACCTCCGCGGTCCGCGCGGCCGCGGTCGGCGAGGACGGCGCGCTCCGCGGCCGCGCGCGGGTGGAGCGGCCCGCCGGGAGCGGCGAGCTGTTCGACGCGGAGCGGTTGTGCACCGACGTGCTGGCGGCGCTCGCCGCGCTCCCCCGCACACCGGTGTCGGCGCTGGTGGTCTCCGCGCACCTGGGCGTGGTCGCGGTGGACGAGCGGCTGCGGCCAGTGGACGAGGCAGGCGGCTGGTCCGATCCGCGCGGCCTCGACGAGCTGCGCGCGGTCGACGCTGAGCTGCGGGACGCGCTGCTGCGGGCGGCGCGGCGGCCGGCGCTCACCGGCGGGGCGCTGGCCCGCGCGCTGGCGCTGCGCCGCGATCCGGCGGTGGCCGACCGGGTGCGGCACCTGCTGAGCCCGAAGGACTTCCTGGTGGCCCGGTTGACCGGCCGGGTCCGCACGGATTCGGTGCACGCCGCCTACACGCTGCTCGCCGACGTGCCGGGCCGGACGTGGCACCGGCAGGCACTGGCGGCGCTGGGCATCGACCCGTCCTGGCTGCCCGCGCAGCTGCGGCCCACCGAGGTCGTGGGCGAGGTGCACCGCGACGCCGCCGAGCGCTGCGGGCTGCCCGCGGGGACGCCGGTGCTGGCGGGCGGGCCGGACGGGTCGATCGGCATCGGGCTGCTGCTCGGGTCGGATCCCGGGGGCATCGCCGACGTCGCGGGCACCACCGACGTGCTGGGACGGCTGCTCGCGGATACCGCCGCCCCGCCGTCGGCGCTGCTCAACCCGGCGCTGCTCGGGGACCGCTGGGTCGCCGGGGGCGCGACCGGCATGACGGGCGGGGCGGTCGCCGGGTGGCGCGGCCTGGTCGGGCCGGTCGCGGACGAGGAACTGGCCGCGGTGCCACCCGGTGCGGGCGGGCTGCGGGTGCTGCCCGCGACCACCGGCAGCCGGTTCCCGCGCTGGGAGCCGGAGGATCGCGGCGCCGTGCTCGGCCAGGGGCCCGCGCACTCGGCGGCGCACCTGGTACGCGCCGCGCAGGAAGGTGCCGCGTTCACGGTGCGCGAAGGCGTGGACCTGCTCGACCCGCCGGGTTCCGGACGGCTGCCGGTGCTGCTGGCCGGTGGTCTCACCCGCTCCCCGGTGGCGACCCGGTTGCGCGCGGACGTGCTCGGACGCCCGGTGCTGGTGTGCGCCGAACCGGACGTGACGCTGCTCGGGGCCGCCGCGGTGGCGTTGGTCGGCACCGGTGCGGCGGCGGATCTGGACGAGGCGCGGCCGCTGCTGGGCTGCGAGCTGCGGCGGGTGGAACCCGATCCGGCGCGGGCGCGGCGCTACGACGAGCTGTTCGCCGCGTGGCTCGCCGACCGGGACGGCACACCGACCGGACGGACCTAGCCGCGGCGTCCTCCGCGTGCTGGCATGGGATTCCCGCCTGGAGGACGACGCCGATGCGCGCGGACACCCTGCTGGACGAGACCTGGTCGTTCGGGCCGCTGGACCGGCCGGACCCGGCGGAGGTGCCGGACGCGGCGCTGCGGCCGGTGCTGCTGCCGCACGTGGTCGCCGAGCTCGGCCACCGGGACTGGGACCCGGCGAGCTGGGAGCGGACCTGGTTGTACCGCAACGACTTCCCCGGCCCGGGCGAGCCGGGACGGCGGTACTTCCTGCGGTTCGCGGGCGCGCTCACCACCACCCGGCCGGTGCTGAACGGGCACCGGCTCGCCCCGCACGCGGGCGGGTACCTGCCGTTCGAGCGGGAAGTCACCGGGCTGCTGGCGCCGCGCAACCGGCTGGACGTGGTGCTGGACGGCCGGTTCGACCCGGAGGTGCCGCCGAACTCGGCGAACCCGAGCAGCGCGGTGGACTTCTGGCAGCCCGCGGGCCTGCACCGGGAGGTGTCGCTGGTGGCACGGCCCGCCGATCACGTGCGGGACGTGTTCGCCCGGCCCGTCCGGGTGCTGGACGCGGCGCGGCGCGCGCTGCGGGTGCGGTGCGAGCTCGACCTGGCCGTCGGCGGCGAGCTGGTGCTGCGCGCGGAACTCCGGGACGGTCCCGATCCGGTCGCCGCCGCCGAGGGACCGGTGCGGGCCGGTCCAGGGCGCGCGGTCGCGGAGCTGGAGCTGGACCGGCTGGGCGCGGTGCGGCTGTGGCACCCGGACTCGCCGCGGCGGTACGAGGTGGTGGTGGCGCTGCTGCGCGACGGACGGCAGCTGCACGAGCACCGGGTGCGCACCGGCTTCCGCCACGTCGAGTTCCGCCTCGACGGCTTCCGGCTCAACGGCGAGCGGTACCCGCTGTTCGGGCTCAACCGGCACCAGCTGTTCCCGTTCGCGGGCGCGGCGATGCCCGCGCGGGTGCAGCGGCAGGACGCGCGGCTGCTGCGGGAGGAGCTGAACTGCACGGTGGTGCGCTGCTCGCACTACCCGCCGCACGAGGCGTTCCTGGACGCCTGCGACGAGCTGGGCCTGCTGGTCTGGGACGAGCCGCCCGGCTGGCAGCACCTGGGCGGCGCGCGCTGGCGGGACCGCGCGCTGCGCGACGTGCACGACATGGTGGTGCGCGACCGCAACCACCCGTCGGTGGTGCTGTGGGCGGCGCGGCTCAACGAAACACCGGACTCCCCCGAGCTCTACGCCCGCACCGAACGGCTCGTGCACGAGCTGGACGGCTCGCGGCCCACCACCGGCGCGGTCCTCAGCGCCGACCACGACACCACCGGCTTCCGGCACGACGTGTTCGGCTGCAACGACTACTCGGCGAGCACCGGGCCGGACGGACTGCCCCGCCCCGAGCTCGCACCGCCGCGCACCGACCTCCCCTACCTGGTCAGCGAGGCCGTCGGCACCCTGTCCGGCCCGGCGAAGTTCTACCGCCGCACCGATCCGCAGCAGGTGCAGCAGGGCCAGGCGTTCGCGCACGCGCGGGTGCACGACCTGGCCGGTCGCGATCCGGGCTACGCGGGAGTGCTGGCGTGGGCGGGCTTCGACTACCCGTCGGGCAACGGGAACGTGGACCGGGGCGTGAAGTGTCCCGGCGTCGTCGACCTGTTCCGGGTGCCGAAGGCGGGGGCGGCGGTGTACCGGGCGCAGGTCGATCCGCGGCGGCGGCCGGTGGTCGAGCCGTCGTTCTGCTGGGACCTCACCGGGCCGAGCCCGGTGCAGGACCTCGCCGAAGCCGCCATCTGGTCCAATGCGGACGCGTTGGAGCTGTTCCTCGACGACGAACCGTTCGCCGCGCTCACCCCGGCCCGGGATCGGTTCCCGCACCTGCCGCACCCGCCGTTCCTGGCCGATTTCCGCGCGGTGACGGGAATTCCGGAGCTGCGGGTCGACGCATACCTCGACGACCGGCCGGTGCTGCGCAGGCGGTTCAGCGCGGACCGCGCCACCGACCGGCTGTCGCTGCGCGCCGACGATGCGGAACTGCACGCGGGCGGCGCGGACGCCACCCGCGTCGAGATCCGGGTGGTGGACCGCTACGGCGCCGAACGGCAGCACACCGCCGGGGACGTGGCGCTGGAGCTCGAAGGTCCCGCCGAGCTCATCGGCCCGAACCCGTTCCCGCTCGCGGACACCGGCGGCACCGGGGCGGTGTGGCTGCGCAGCACCCGCGGCACCGGCCGGGTGCGGCTGTCCGCCCGGCACCCGTCCGCGGGCCGGGCGCGGGTCGAACTCCTCACCCGGTCGGCACCGGTTCCGCGGTGAGGGCCCGCGCGGTCTGCCGGGCGATCTCCAGGTCCTCGCGGGATTCCACGACGACGGTGCGCACCCGCGCACCCGCCGCACCGATGTCGGCGTCCGCGGTGGCCGCCGCGTTGCGCTCCGCGTCCACCGCCACCCCGAGGAAGCCGAGCCGTTCCGCGACCTCCGCGCGCAGCACCGGCTGGTGCTCCCCCACGCCGCCGGTGAACACCAGCAGGTCCAGCCCGCCCATCGCCGCGACCATCGCGCCCGCGTGCCGCACCAGCGAGTGCACGTACACGTCGTAGGCGAGCTCGGCGTCCTGGTCGCAGTCGGCGCTCGCGGTCAGCACGTCCCGCAGGTCCCCGGAGCCACCGGCGAGCCCGGCCAGCCCGGACCGCTCGCGCAGCGCATCGCACAGCTCGTCCACACCGACCTTCCCGCTGGTCAGCAGCCACTCCAGCAGGCCGGGGTCCACCGAACCGCTGCGGGTCGCCATCACCAGCCCCTCGTCCGGGGTGAACCCCATCGTGGTGTCCACGCAGCGCCCGTCGCGCACCGCCGCCAGCGAGGCGCCCGCACCGAGGTGGCAGCTCAGCACCCGCCCGCCGGTCGGACCGGCCAGCTCGGCGCCGCGCCGGGACGCGTAGCCGTGCGAGAGCCCGTGGAACCCGTACCGGCGCAGCCCCCACCGCTCGTTCCACTCCTTCGGCAGCGCGTAGGTGCGGGCCGCCTCCGGCAGCGTGGTGTGGAACGCGGTGTCCACGCACGCCACCGCCGGGGTGCCGGGCGCGCACTCGGCGGCCGCGCGCATCGCGTCGAGCGCGCGCGACTGGTGCAGCGGTGCCAGCTCGGTCAGCCCGGACAGGTAGTGCAGCAGCGCGTCGTCGACGACCGCGGGCCCCTGCAGCTTCGGCCCGCCGTGCACCACCCGGTGCCCGATGGCCTGCGCGCCGTGCTCCTGGAAGAAGTCCCGCACCGGGTCCGGCTCACCCCGCCAGTGCTGCACGTCGTGCCCGGCGACCTGGTCGTCGTCGTGCAGCAGGCGCAGCTTGAGGCTGCTCGATCCGGCGTTGACGGTCAGCACCCGCATGATCAGCTCCACTTCCAGTCGCGGACTTCCGGCAGGTCCTCGCCGTGCGTGGTGACGTACCGCCGGTGTCGGATGAGTGCGCCGACCAGTTCCTCCCGCACGTGCGCCGCCCGGGACCCGAGCTCCGGGACGCGGTCGATGACCTCGATGGCCAGGTGGAACCGGTCGATCTCGTTGAGCACGCACATGTCGAACGGGGTCGTGGTGGTGCCCTCCTCCTGGTAGCCGCGCACGTGGAGGTTCGCGTGGTTGCGCCGCCGGTAGGTCAGCCGGTGGATCAGCCACGGGTAGCCGTGGTAGTCGAAGATGACCGGCCGGTCGGTGGTGAACAGCGCGTCGAACTCCACATCGGACAGTCCGTGCGGGTGTTCCCGCGGGTCCTGCAACCGCATCAGGTCCACCACGTTGACCACCCGCATCCGCAGCTCGGGGAAGCGGCGGCGCAGCAGGTCCACGGCGGCGAGGGTCTCCATCGTCGGCACGTCCCCGGCGCAGGCCAGCACCACGTCCGGTTCGCCGTCGCCGTCGGTGCTCGCCCACTCCCAGATGCCGATCCCCTTGGTGCAGTGCACTTCCGCGTCGTCGATGCCCAGGTACTGCGGGGCGGGCTGCTTGCCGGCGACGACCACGTTGATGTAGTCCCGGCTGCGCAGGCAGTGGTCGGCGACCGACAGCAGCGTGTTCGCGTCGGGCGGCAGGTAGACGCGCACGATCTCGGCCTTCTTGTTCACCACGTGGTCGATGAAACCGGGGTCCTGGTGGGAGAAGCCGTTGTGGTCCTGGCGCCACACGTGCGAGGTGAGCAGGTAGTTCAGCGAGGCGATCGGCTGCCGCCACGCCAGCCCGGTGCTCACCTTCAGCCACTTCGCGTGCTGGTTGAGCATCGAGTCCACCAGGTGCGCGAACGCCTCGTAGCAGGAGAACAGCCCGTGCCTGCCGGTGAGCAGGTAGCCCTCCAGCCAGCCCTGGCAGGTGTGCTCGGACAGCACCTCCAGCACCCGCCCGTCCGGGGCGAGCGAGTCGTCCCCCGGTTCGGTCTCCCCCATCCAGGCCCGCGAGGTCGCCTCCAGCACGGCGCCGAGCCGGTTCGAGTTGTTCTCGTCGGGGGCGAACAGCCGGAAGTTCGCGGCGAGCCGGTTGCGGGTCAGCACGTCCCGCAGGAACCCGCCGAGCACCTGGGTGGCCTGCCCGCTGGTGGCGCCCGGTTCGGGCACCGGCACGCCGTGGTCGCGGAAGTCCGGCAGCCGCAGCCCGCGCAGCAGCAGGCCGCCGTTGGCGTGCGGGTTCGCGCTCATCCGGCGCGTCCCGGCCGGGTTGAGCCGCCGGATCTCCTCGACCGGCGCGCCATCGGCGGTGAACAGCTCCTCCGGCCGGTAGCCGCGCAGCCAGTCCTCCAGCTGCCGCAGGTGCTCCGGGTCGCCGCGCGGGTCGGAGAGCGGGATCTGGTGCGCCCGCCAGGTGCCTTCGACCTGCTGCCCGTCCACCACGTCGGGACCGGTCCAGCCCTTCGGGGTGCGCAGCACGATCATCGGCCAGCGGGGTCGTTCCACCACTCCTTCGTGCCGGGCGCGGTAGCGGATGCGGTCGATCTCGTCGAGGCAGCCGTCGAGGGCCGCGGCGAAGGACCGGTGCATCACCGCAGGGTCGGACCCGGACACCACGCGCGGTTCGTAGCCGTAGCCGCGCAGCAGCTCCAGCAGCTCGTGCTCGGGGATGCGGGCCAGCACCGCCGGGTTCGCGATCTTGTAGCCGTTGAGGTGCAACAGCGGCAGCACCGCGCCGTCGCGCGCCGGGTCGAGGAACTTGTTCGAGTGCCAGCTCGTCGCGAGCGGCCCCGTCTCGGCCTCCCCGTCGCCGACCACGCAGGCCACCGTGAGGTCCGGGTTGTCGAACGCGGCGCCGTAGGCGTGCGCCAGCGAGTAGCCGAGCTCCCCGCCCTCGTTGATCGACCCGGGCGTCTCCGGCGCGGCGTGGCTGGGGACCCCTCCGGGGAAGG
This sequence comes from Saccharopolyspora sp. NPDC047091, assembly GCF_040643635.1. Lineage (NCBI taxonomy): Bacteria > Bacillati > Actinomycetota > Actinomycetes > Pseudonocardiales > Pseudonocardiaceae > Saccharopolyspora > Saccharopolyspora sp. NPDC047091. The sequence continues at coordinate 4,619 of NZ_JBEYUS010000077.1, read as the reverse complement.
AGAACTGGGTGACCAGCCGCTGCAGCCCCGCCACGTCCTGCGCGACGTCCGGGTAGATCTCGCCGTAGGTGCCTTCCAGCCAGGTCGCGGCGACCACGCCCGGCCCACCGTGCCCCGGCCCCGTCACGTAGATCATGTCGAGGTCGCGGTCGCGGATGGCGCGGTTCAGGTGCGCGTACAGGAAGGTCAGTCCGGGCGTCGTGCCCCAGTGGCCGAGCAGCCGCGGTTTGACGTGCTCGGGTCGCAGCGGTTCCCGCAGCAGCGGGTTGCCCATCAGGTAGATCTGCGCCGCGGACAGGTAGTTCGCGGCCCGCCACCACTGGTCGACGCGCTGGAGTTCGCGCGCGTCGAGGTCGGCGGGTGCGTCGGCGGTGCGGGTGCCCATCCGGAACCTCCGGGGAACGCCGTGCGGGATCGCTTCACCCCGCAGCGTTCCCAGCCCGCCGCCGCGGCAATCCCCGCTCCGGCCGGAGATCGATCAGCACGTCCGGACCGGGGTGGTCGACCGGGCGATCAGAGGTGGACGACCCGGCCCTCCGCGGCGGAGCGGCGGGCCGCGTCGATGATCTCCAGCCCGGTGATGGCGTCGGCCGGGTCCACCGGCGGCGCCGAGCCCTCGCGCAGCGCGGTGCCGAGCAGGTCGTAGAACTCCGGGTAGGCGCCGGGTTCGGTCGGCACCCGCCGGGACTCCTCGACGGTGCCGAGCTCGCCCTGCAGCGATTCGGCTTCGACGCCCCAGCCGGCGCCGGGCAGCGCCCCGACCTTCAGCGCCGCCTCCTGCGGGTCGAGCCCGTACTTGGTGTAGCCCGCGCGGTCGCCGAGCACCCGCAGCCGCGGGCCGTGCTGGGCGGTGAACTTGCCGACCCACAGGTGCGAGCGGACACCGCCCGCGTGCGTCAGCGCGAGGAACGTGTCGTCGTCCACGGCGCTGCCGGGCCTGCGCACGTCCACTTCGGCGTAGACGCTCGCGACCGGGCCGAACAGGGCCAGCGCCTGGTCGATGAGGTGGCTGCCCAGGTCGTAGAGCACGCCACCGGCCTCCTCCGGACCGCCGGATTCGCGCCAGCCGGTCTTCGGCGTCGGCACCCAGCGCTCGAACCGGGACTCGAAGCGGTGCACGGCACCGAGCTCCCCGGCGTCGATCAGCTTCGCGAGGGTGCGGAAGTCGTTGTCCCACCGGCGGTTCTGGAACACGGTGAGCAGCAGGTCGCGGCGCCACGCCTCGGCGACGAGCTCCCGGGCCGCCGCCGCGGTGGGCGCGAACGGCTTGTCCACCACCACGGGCAGCCCGGCGCGCAGCACCTCGGTGGTGTGCTCGACGTGCAGCCGGTTGGGGCTGGCCACCACCACGAGGTCGAGCCCGCCGCGGTCGAGCAGCGCGGGCACGTCGTCCACGACCGCCGTACCGGGGTGCGCGGCCTCCAGCGCGGCGCGCCGCTCCGGGTTCCGGGTGACCACTGCGGACAGTTCGAACCCCGGGTTCGCCGCGATCAGCGGTGCGTGGAACACCGCCCCGGCGATGCCGTACCCGATCAACCCCACCCGCAGCGCAGCACTCATGGCTCCATTACACCCCGCGGCGGCGGTCGGGCGGCGCCCGGGCCGGGACACCCCCGCTGGCAAAGCCCGTCCGCGGACCTCGGCCGTTTTTCCTGTCAGCGGCGACGCCGCTGAGCGGAGACCCGGCACGCAGCCGGACCACCCGCGGGTTCTCAGCGGCCCTCGCGAGGACGGCGTTCTCTCGTGTGGCGGAGCCACTCGTGAGAACGATCCGCAACGAGGGGGCCGCTGAGGTTCCGCCACCCGCCCCCGGATCGCAGCAGGAGGGCGGAAGCCCTAGACGGAGGCTTCGGGCCCGTTCACCTGGCCCGGCGACACGAGGCCCGTCTCGTAGGCGGTGATCACCAGCTGGGTGCGGGAGCTCAGGTGCAGCTTCTGCATCACGTGGTACAGGTGCGATTTCACCGTCAGCTCGGCCAGGCCGAGGTTCCGCGCGATGTCGGCGTTCGAGCCGCCGCGCGCCACCTCCAGCAGCACGTCCAGCTCGCGGTTGGTGAGCCCGCTGAGCTCGGTGGACGCGTCCCGGACTCCGAGCGAGGCGAACCGGGTCAGCAGCCGCCGCGTGACGCGCGGCGCCAGCAGCGCCTCCCCGGCGGCGACGGTGTGCACCGCGCGCACCAGCTCCTCCGGCGGGGCGTCCTTGAGCAGGAACCCGCTGGCCCCGGCGCGCAGCGCCGCGTACACGTACTCGTCGAGGTCGTGCACGGTGAGCATGATGACCGAGGTCCCGCCCTCGGTGGCGGTCATGATCTCGCGGGCCGCGCTGATGCCGTCCATCCCGGGCATCCGCACGTCCATCAGCACCACGTCGGGGCGCCGCCTGCGCACGGCGGCCACCGCGGCGGCACCGTCCTCTGCTTCGGCGAGAACGCGCAGGTCGGGCTCGGCGGACAGCAGTGCCACCAGCCCTGCCCGGATCATCGCCTGGTCGTCGGCGACGAGCACCGTCGTCTCCGCGGGGTGCTCCACCACGGACCTCCTCGGTTCGGGCCGCCGCGCACCGGCCGAAACCGGTTTCAAATACGGGTCAGGCAAGGTCCGAATTTTCCGGGCACGGTAGCACGGCCGCCAAGTGGAACCCGTTGGAAACCGGGTGCGCGGTGAACGTCCCCCCGAGCAGCGCAACGCGTTCCCGCAGCCCGATGAGCCCGCGGCCCGATCCGCCGCCGCGCACCGGGGACAGCGCGGGCACCTTCTCCGCGAGACCGCGGGCGAAGCTGTCCGGTCCGGTCGCGTGGTTGGTGACCTCCAGGCGCAGCGCACCGGAGCCGTAGTCCAGCAGCACCCGCGCGTAACCGCTGCCCGCGTGCTTGAGCACGTTCGTCACGGCCTCCTGCACGATGCGGTAGGCGGCCATCTCCACGCCGGGCCCGAGTTCGCGCACTTCGCCCCGGCGGTCCAGTCGCCACACCACTCCGGTGCCGCGCACCGATTCCACCAGGTGGTCCACCCGGTGCAGTCCGGGCGCGGGATGCCGTCCGGGTTCGTCGCCGGACGCGGCGCCCTGCTCCGCGGGTTCCTCGCGCAACCTGCCCAGCAGGCCGCGGAGTTCGCCGAGCGCGGCCCGCGAGGTGTGTTCGAGTTCGCGCAGCGTCTGCTCCGCGTGCCCCGGATCGCGGTCCACGAGCGCCCGGGCGACGCCCGCGCGCAGCGCCACCACGGACAGGTTGTGCGAGACGATGTCGTGGAATTCGCGGGCTATCCGGGCCCGTTCCCCCGCGACCGCTTCGGCGGCGAGCTGATCCCGCGCCTGGTCGAGCAGGGCCACGGTGTGCTCGAGCTGGGCGGCCCGCTGCCTGCCGAACCGGACCGCGTAGGCCAGTCCGACGACCATGAACAGGTCGATCGACGCCATCACGGTGCTCACGAACGCGGACAGCGGCGGGTCGTACCACGAGTACAGCACCGGCCAGAGCATCGCGAGCACGGTAGCGGTCACGGCGCCGAGCGTTCCGCTGCGCTGGCAGACCGAGTACACGCCGACCAGGATCGTGAAGTTCAGCGGGTTCTCCGGCACGCCGACCAGGGTCAGCGTCGTCGCCGCGGCCAGGCCCGCCAGCAGCGACACCCACGGCCACTTGCGCCGCACCAGCAGCAGTGCGAACGCGGGCACCGTCACCAGCATCATCGACCACCAGGGCCGCCCGGGCGGCCCTGGTGATTCGAGATGCAGGATCAGGGCGTGCATGACGGTGAACAGCACGACCATCGCGAGGTCGAGCAGGAACGCTCGCTTCACCAACGCATTCGGCACGCCCCGCAGTATGCGCACACCGCGTGCGCGAAATCAGTAGCCTCGGGCGACCCATTCATCAAATTGGGGCAAAACCTCGGCAATGGTGGTGCTCTCTCCGTGACCGGGGTGCACGGTCGTGACCTCGGGCAGGGTGAGCAGCCGCTCCCGGATGGATTCGACGAGCACGCCGAAGTCCGAGTAGGACCGGCCGGTGGCACCGGGCCCGCCCGCGAACAGGGTGTCGCCGGTGAACACGGTGCCCAGGTCGGCCGAGTACAGGCACACCGAGCCGGGGGCGTGCCCCGGCGTGTGCAGCACCTGCAGCCCGGTGCCCGCGACGCCGATGACCTGCCGGTCGGCGAGGGTGCGCTCGGGTTCCCGGTCCGGGTGGGTGAGCTGCCACAGCACCTGGTCGTCGGGGTGCAGGAAGATCGGCGCACCGACCTCGGCGGCGAGCTCGGGTGCCTTGCGCACGTGGTCGTCGTGGGCGTGGGTGGCGAGGATCGCCAGCACGGTGCGCCCGTCGATCAGCTTCTTGATCGCGTCGACGTCGTGCGGGACGTCGATGACGACGCACTCCTCGTCGTCGCCGACGACCCACGCGTTGTTGTCCACCTGGTGGGTCTCGCCGTCGAGCGAGAAGGTGCCCGACGTCGTGGTGTGGTCGATGCGGGCGCTCATCAGAACACCACCACCGAACGGAGGACCTCTCCGTCGTGCATCTTGGTGAAGGCGGACTCGACCTGGTCCAACGAGATCTCCTCGGTCACGAACTTCTCCAACGGCAACCTGCCCTGGAGGTACATCTCCACCAGCATGGGGA
>NZ_JBEYUS010000076.1:0-28661 GCF_040643635.1 Saccharopolyspora sp. NPDC047091 | reverse complement strand
AGCGGCCTGCGCATCGGCACCCCCGCCCTCGCCACCCGCGGCTTCACCACCACCGAATTCACCGAAGTCGCCGACATCATCGCCACAGCACTCCAGCCGACGATCGACGAGGAGACGACGACCGCGCTCGCCAACCGGGTCCGCGCGCTCGCTGAGAAGTTCCCCCTCTACGCCGATCTGTAAGCGAATCGTTTCGCGGAGATCTCCTCCGCATTGAACGGGCCGACGCGAACGCCGCATTTCCTCCGGGGAATGCGGCGTTCGCCGTTCCCGGTACCACCAGTCGGAGCAAAAAACGATTCATCTCGGCCGTAACGGCAGGTCACAGGCGGATCTCATCGGGCAAAGCTCGCAGATCGACATCGCCGGAAGAATGGATCACGATTCCGGCCCCTGCCAGGAAGACCAGGACCGAACGTGGCACAGTACCGGTCCACAAGAATGAATCCTTCTTCCCTCCGCAGGAGCACGGCGATGAGCGAACCCGCCCCCGAGGAATACCGCAAGGACCTGAGCAACCGGCACATCAACATGATCGCCATCGGCGGGGCGATCGGTGTCGGGCTGTTCCTCGGGTCCGGCAAGGCGTTGAGCCAGGTCGGTCCCGGCCTGATGCTGATCTACGCCATCGCCGGCGTGATGATCTTCTTCGTCATGCGGGCCCTCGGCGAACTGCTGATGTACCGGCCGGTCAGCGGTTCCTTCGCCGAGTACGCGGGCGAGTTCATCGGTCCCTGGGCCAAGTTCGCCACCGGCTGGGGCTACTGGCTGGTGTGGATCGTGACCGGCATGGCCGAGATCACCGCCGTGGGCAAGTACTTCCAGTTCTGGTTCCCGGAGCTGCCGCAGTGGATCCCCGCGCTCGGCGCGCTCATCGTGCTCAGCGGCGTCAACCTGATCGCGGTGAAGCTGTTCGGCGAGTTCGAGTTCTGGTTCGCGCTGATCAAGGTCGTGGCCATCGTCGGCATGATCGTGCTGGTCGCGCTCATCCTGGTGTTCGGCTTCAGCGACGCGGGCGACACGGCCGCGGTGAGCAACATCTGGTCGCACGGCGGCTTCTTCCCCACCAGCCCGGTGTCCGCGCTGCTGGCGTTCCAGATCGTCATGTTCGCGTTCATCGGCGTCGAGATGGTCGGCCAGACCGCCAGCGAGAGCGCCAACCCGAAGACGGTGCTGCCGAAGGCCATCAACGCGGTGATGCTGCGGATCCTGATCTTCTACGTGGGCGCGCTGGCCGCGCTGACCGCGCTCGTGCCGTGGACCAGCTTCAACGCGGACTCCAGCCCGTTCGTGCAGGCCTTCACCCTGATCGGCATTCCGGCGGCCGCCGGGGTCATCAACTTCGTGGTGACCACCGCGGCGCTGTCCTCCTGCAACAGCGGCATCTTCTCCACCGGCCGCATGCTGCGCACCCTGTCCGAGGACGGGCACGCGCCGCGCGTCGTCGGCAAGCTGTCCTCGCGGGCGGTGCCGTCGCGGGCCATCGCGGTCACCTTCGGCTCGATGCTCATCGGCGTGGTGCTCAACTACGTGGCGCCGGAGCAGGCGTTCACCTACATCACCAGCGCGAGCACCGTCGGTGCCCTGTTCACCTGGGGCATGATCGTGATCGCGCACCTGGGGTTCCGCCGCCGGATCGCGCGCGGCGAGATCGAGGCGACCATGTTCCGGATGCCGTTGGCGCCGTACTCGAACTACGTGGTGCTGGCGTTCCTGGCGATGGTCGTGGTGCTGCTGGCGTTCGACTCCGAGACCCGGATCGCGCTGTACATCACGCCGCCGCTGGTCATCGCGCTCGCCATCGGCTACGTGGTCTCCCGGCGGCGCAACAGCGGTGAGCGGGAGCCCGCCGCGCGCGCCTGACCCGGACCGCTCCGCGACGGCGGAGGTGCCCCGATGCGGGGCGCCTCCGCCGTCGTCGTTCCGGCGGGCGAAGTTGGTACTTCCGCCGGGTTCACCGGGTGGACCGCCCGGGGGAAGATCGTCGCCATGCACCCGGCCTCCCGCGTGCTGGTGATCAGCCGGAGCGCGCAGCAAGAACGCAGCATCCAACGGGACGGCCTGCTCGTGGTGCTCACCCAGGTCGCGAACGGGATCGTGTGCGCCGGGGCCGCGGTGCTGTGGTGGACGTGGACGCCGGGGCCGTCGCGCTGGCTGGTGGTGGTGCCGGTCGTGGCGGTCGTGTGCAGCTGCTACGTGGCGCGGGCGCAGTTGCGCTGGCGGCGGATCAACCGGGACATGTTCCACCTGCAGGTGGCGTTGACCGATGCGGGCGTCACCTACGCCTCGGCGGCCGGGACGTACTCGGCGCCGTGGTCGGCGGTCCGGCAGGTCCGGTTGCGCACGCACCGCGCCGGGTCGCCGTACGTGGTGATCGACGTGGACGGGTGGGGCGGCCCGCTGAGCGAGTGCGGCGGCACGGACCGGCTGGCGCTCACCCTCACCGGCACCGGGTTGCGGCCGCGCGAGGTGAGCCGCGCGGTGCACCAGCTCAGCGGCGGCCAGGTCACCACCCGCAGCTGATCCCCCGGCGAGCAGGCTCACCGGCCGAACGGGCCGCTCACCTGCGCCGACCTTACTAGCACAGCTGTGTTACTTTGGGCTCGTGGTGCGACGGATCGATCAGGAGGCGCGGCGGCGGGACATCGTCGCCGCCGTGTGGCGGACCCTCGAACGCGGCGGGCTCGCCGAGGCCTCGGTGCGCAAGGTCGCCGCCGAAGCCGGGCTCGCCACCGGCTCCGTGCGCCACTTCTTCGGCACCCAGGCCGAACTGCACGCCTTCGCGCTGCGCTCGCTGTCCGACCGCGTCGGCGAGCGCGTGCGCCGGGCCGAAGCCGAACCCGACGTGCGGCGCCGCGCGCTGGCGATGCTCGGCGAACTCCTGCCGCTGCGCGACGACACCGCCCGCGAACTGGGCATCTGGCTGGAGTTCGTGCACCGCTCCCGGTACGACCCGGCGCTCGCGGAGATCGTCGGCGACCAGGCGCGCGAAGTGCGGGAGTTCCTGCACCACCTGGTGCGCGGCCTCGTCGAACTCGGGCACCTGCCGGCCGGGACCGACCCGGAGCAGACCGCCGCTGAGCTCGGCGCGCTCGTGGACGGCCTCGCCTTCGAACTGCTCACCGCACCCGGCCTGCTCGACCGCGCGCAGGCCGCCGAACTGCTCGAAGCCCACCTGTTCGGGCCGAGACCCCGCTGACCGGAGGAGGACGCACGTGGTCACCGCCATCGTCGCCGCCGAGCTCGCCTTCTGGGTGCTGCTCGCGGCCGGGCTCACCGCCCGCTACCTCGCCCGGCGAGCCCGGCTCGGCGCCCTGCTGCTGCGCGGGGTGCCGCTTGTCGACGTCGTACTCGTGGTGCTGGTCGCCGTGGACCTCGCGGGCGGCGCCGCACCGTCCCGCGCGCACGCGTTCGCCGCGGTGTACCTCGGGTTCACCGTCGCCTTCGGCCGCGCCACCATCGCTTGGGCCGACGCCTGGTTCCACCACCGGTTCGCCGGTGGCCCGCGACCGGCGAAACCGGCCAAGGGCTCGCGGGCCGAAGTGCTGGCGCTGTGGCGGGAATGGCTGCGGGTGCTGCTCGCGGACCTGATCGCGGGCGTCGTGCTGCTGGTGCTCGCCGCCGTCGGCGGGGTCGCCGTGCCGCGCTCCCTCGACGAGCTCGCCCACCACCCCTACTGGAGCGTGCCCGCGCTGCTCGGCATCATCACCGCGGTGTGGTTCCTGGCAGGTCCCGCCTTCGCGGGCACCGGCAGGCCCGAGGCCGCCGAGCGGCGCTGATGCTGGACGCGCCGCAGCTCCACCACCGGGATGACCCGGTCCGTGCGGCGCTCGTACGCGCCGAACTGGGGAGCCACCGCGACCTGCCGCGCGTACACCTCGTCGCGCTCCGCGCCGGTCAGCACCGTCGCCTCGACGTCGAACACCTCGGCGCCCAGCTCCACCCGCGTCCGCGGGTTCGCCAGCAGGTTGTGGTACCAGGCCGGGTGCTCCGGGGTGCCGCCCTTGCTGGCGAAGACGAAGATCCGATCGTCCTCGATCAGCGGCGCCAACGGCGAGATCCGGGGCGCACCGGACTTGGCCCCCACGTGGTGCACCAGGACCAGCGGGAGGCCCTCGAACATGCCGCCGACCACGCCGCCGCGCTCGCGGAACTCCGCGATCACCCGGCGATTCATCTCGGCCGCGCTGCCGAACTCGGCGAGGGCCAGGCGGTCCTGCTCGGTCTGCTCGCCGTACTCGCCGGCCATCCGCCGGTCCAAGTCGGCTTCGTCGCTGAACCGCGTCATCGTGCACTCCTCCCGCACCGCCGCCCGGCGGGCGGCCCTGCTAGGAGCGTATGGCGCAGCGGGTGAGCCGAACGATGCCTGAAGAACGCACGAAATTGCCCGATCGTTGCACTGGTGCTCGCTCGACCGAGTAATCTCGGGCGGATGGACCTGCTCGCCGACGTACTCGCCCGCACCGGCGTCCGCGGCAGCGTGGCCGCGCGGATCAGCGCCGGACAGGACTGGGGCGTGTCCTGGGCGGGCCCCGACGGCCCCGCCCTGTACGCGGCCACCGCGGGCACCGCCTGGGTCGGCGTGCCCGGTGCGCAACCGCGGCAGCTCGTCCCCGGCGACGTCCTGCTGCTCGCCGACAGCACCGCGCACACCCTGCTCAGCGCACCCGACGCCGCGATCGACGTCCACGACTGCCTCGAAGCCCAGCGCGCGCAGGACGCCGGGGTCGCGCTGCACATCGGGCGAGGTGCCGCGCAGACCCACCTGCTGTGCGCCACGTTCAGCTCGGACACCGCCGCTTCCACCCAGGTGCTCGCCGCGCTGCCCGCCGCCGTCCACGTGCACGCCGAACGCGGCGGTGGGCTGGACGACGTGCTGCGGCTGCTCGGTCGCGAGCTCGAACGGCCCGGGATGGCCTCCAGCGTGCTGCTCGACCGGCTCATCGACGTGCTGCTCATCCAGCTGCTGCGGGACTGGATCGCGGCGTCCCCGGCGGAAGCGGCGGGCAGCTGGCTCGGCCTGCTCTGCGACCCAGTGGTGCGGGACGCCATCACCGCGCTGCACGAGGACCCCGCGCGGCCGTGGACCACCGACCTGCTCGCGTCCCACGTCGCGGTATCCCGCGCCACGCTGACCAGGCGGTTCCTGCACGCCGCGGGCGAACCGCCCGGCGGCTACCTCACGCGGTGGCGGATGGACCTGGCGGCGGCACGGCTGCGCGACGGCGACGACACCCTGGAGACGATCGCGCGGTCGGTCGGCTACACCTCGGTGCACGCCTTCAGCAGGGCCTTCAGCCGGGCCCGCGGCCACTCCCCCGGCCGCTACCGGCTCGACGCCCGCCGCTGACCACCGCTCGGCTGCGCGGGGAGGGTCAGGCGGCGCGCTCGGCGTCGACGGGCTCTTCGGCGACGTCGGCGGGCTGCGCCGCGGCGGCCTTCAGCTTCTTGGACCGGCGGCGCCACAGCCACACGCCCACGCCGACCAGCACCAGCACTCCCAGCACGATGCCGCTCGCGCGGCCTAGCAGGTGCTCGATGTACTTCGCCGAGGTCCCGGCCGCCCAGCCGATGCCCACGTGCAACATCGACCACGTGGTGGCCCCCACCACCGAGGTCGCCAGGAAACGCCAATAGCCCAGTCCGCTCGTCCCCGCCGAGACCGGCACCAACGTGCGGACCACCGGCAGGAAACGCGCGACGAACACCGCGCCGATCCCGTACTTGCGCAACATCCGGCAAGCCCGGTCCCAATGCCGCACGCCCAGCTTCGCGACCATTCGCGTTTCGCGGACGCGCGCACCGTATCGGCGTCCGAGGAAATAACCGATGTTGTCGCCGACCACCGCGCACGCGGCCACTGTCAGTGACAGGCCGAAGAAGAATCCGATATCGGTCACCGCGGCCGAAGCGACCAGCAGACCGCTCTCGCCCGGCACCAGGAAGCCCAGTCCGATCGTGCACTCGCCGAGCACCAGGGCACCCGTGACCAGGATCAGCAACGGGCGCGGCAGCCCGGCGACCATGGCCAGGAATTCGCTGACGAACGACACGTGGAACTCCCCAGTTCACCGGTACGGGCGGGATGGTCGACCAACGGATGCCACGTTAGCTCCCACGACCCTACGGCAACCCCGGCATGACCCTGGCCGCACCCTGACCGGTTCCCGAGACCGAATCGGGATAACCCCCGTTTCCGGTGACAACGCGAAGAGACGACCTTTCCCCGGTGTTCGGCACAAATCCGGCAATGGCGATCAGGGTCAGCAGGACTTCGTCCAAGAACACTCCGCGCCCGATTCCGATCCCGTTCCGGCGGTGTTCTTCCTGGGCAGCGCGGGGACGTGTTCGGCACGGCCCGGGTACTGCGCGAGCCGGACCGCGATCGCGTCCTCGAGATCGGTCGGCGAGTCGCCGAGGAAATCGTTGAACAGCACGGAGAACACCAGTTCGCGCCCGTCCGCCGCGGTCGCGTAGCCGGCCAGCGAGCTCACCCCGGACAGCGATCCGGTCTTCGCGGACACCTTCCGCTCGGCGGGAGTGCCCGCCATCCGGTTGCGCAGGGTGCCGCCGACCATGCGGTCCGGTGCGCCCGCGAGCGGCAGCGCCGCTTTGAAGTCCGCGAACCACGGCCTGCTCCGCACCTGGTCGAGCAGCAGCGCCTGCTGGTCGGGCGGGATGCCGTCGACCGCGGAGAGCCCGGACCCGTCCACCAGCCGCAGCCGCGCCGGATCGACGCCGAGCTCGGTGAGCCGTCCGGTGAGCACGTCGAGCCCCGCAGGCCACGAGCCGGTGCCGCGGGCGTGCCTGCCCATCTCCTTCACCAGCACTTCGGCGTGCCCGTTGTTGCTGAGCTTGAGGAACGGCACCAGCAGGTCGCGCAGCGGCATCGAGTCGCGCGCGGCGAGCACCCGCGCGCCTTCGGGGGTGGCGCCGGTTCCGGTGCCGCCGACCTGCACGCCGTGCGCGCGCAGTGCCCGCACGAACACGTCGACGGCGTACGCGGCCGGGTCGGGGACGCTGGTGAACTCCTCGGCGGGTTCGGACCCGGCGGGCACCGACCCGGAGACCACGACGCGGTCACCGCCGTGCTCGCGGGTGACCGCCAGCGTCGATTCGGAGCCGGGCTCGCCGGTGGTGGCCCGCACGTCCAGCCGGATCGCGCCGGTCGCGGGCTGCGGGTCCACCCGCACCGGCAGGCCGGGCGCGGTCGGGGCCACCCGCAGCTGCACGGTTCCGGCGTCGTAGTCCTCGTCCGGTGCGACGGTCAGCGCCGACACCGGCGCCGAGTAGTAGTAGGGCTCGTCGTCCCACGCCCAGCCGGTGCCGAGCGGCACGTCGTCGAACCAGGTCGCGTCGGCGCGCACCGCGCCCTGCACGACCCGCACGCCGCGGTCGGCGACCTGGGCGGCCAGCCGGTCGTAGTCGGCGGCCAGCACGGTCGGATCCCCGGTGCCGCGCAGGTACAGGTCGCCGAGCAGCAGCGGCCCGGCTTGCGGTGCGGCGGCGCGCACCTCGGTGCGGAAGCGGTGCTCGGGCCCCAGCTCGTCGAGGGCGGCCGCGGCGGTGAACAGCTTCGCCGTGGAGGCGGGGGTGGCGCGGGCGGCGGGTTGCCTGCTGTAGAGCACCTGGTCGGTGTCCGGGTCCCGCACGACGACGCCGGCGTGCGCGCCGTCGAGCCGCGGGTCGGCGAGGATCCGGTCGAGGTCGGCGCGCAGCGCGTCGGGCCCGGTGGGGGCGGCGCTCGGCGGTGCGGAGAGCAGCGGGACGGCGAGCACGCCGAAGAGGATCAGCACGAGAACCGGAACCCAGCGACGCATCGCGCCCCCTCGTGGCGGGAGTGGGAGGGAGTCCGGGCGAAGACCCACCCGCCCGCACCAGGCGAAACCTAGGCGACCGCCCGGGCGGGGTCAACGACCATCAGGCCGAACCGGCGGGTTCTCCGGAGGCGGCCTCGGCGGCGAAGTCCCGCATCGCGTGCTGCATCCGGTGCAGGAACCGGTGCACGACGGCGAGTTCGGCGGCGTCGAACTCGGCCAGCACCGCGCGGCCGCGACCGGCGAGCGCGCCGAAGTACTCCCCGGCGAGCGAGCGCGCCGAGTCGGTGGGGCGCAGCTGGACCTGCCTGCGGTCGGTGCCCTCGCGGGTGCGCTGCACGTGGCCCCTGGCTTCGAGCCGGTCGACGATCGCGGTGACCGCCCCGGAGGTGAGCACGAGTTCGCGGCGGAGGGCGCGCGGTGTCGCGGGGGTGCCGAGCTGGTCCGCGTCCATGATCAGGACCAGGGCGCGCACGTCCGTGGGGTGCATGCCGTGCCTGGTCGCGAAGGCCTGCGAGATCCGTTCGCCTTCGACCCCCTGCCGGTGCAGCAGTTCCAGCACCTGGCTCTCGATCGGTGGTTCCACCGCTCGCCCTCCCCCCGACATGCGCTGCGGCTGGATCATACCAATGGTCTATTCTCTCAACAATTGACACAGTCGTCGACCGTCATTAGTTTGAGGCGAGACGTGCCGGGAACCCCGATCCCGCTCCGGGACCGGGCGAACGGAGGACGAAGGTGAACCCCATGCCGGACGACACTCGGCCGCACTGCGCGATCGCAGGCGGCGGGCCGGGCGGCATGCTGCTCGCCTACCTGCTGGCCCGCGCGGGCGTGCGGGTGACGCTGCTGGAGTCGCAGCGGGACTTCCGGCGCGAATTCCGCGGCGACTCGCTGCACCCGTACACGCTGGAGCTCATGCAGCGGCTCGGGCTCGCCGACGACCTGCTGCGGCTGGAGCACAACCGCGCCACGACCTTCCGCTTCCACACCAGCTCCGGGGTCGTCACCACCGCCGAGTACGGCGGGCTGCGCGGCCCCTTCCCCTACGTGGCGCTGATGCCGCAGGCCCGGTTCCTCGACTTCCTCGCCGAGCGGGCCGCGGAGCTGCCCGGGTTCCGGCTGCTGCTGGGTTCCAAGGTCACCGGGCTCGTCGAGGAGTCCGGCCGGGTCACCGGCGTCCGCTACCGCGACGACGAGGGGGAGCACCGGCTGGACGCCGACCTGGTGGTGGGCGCCGACGGCCGGTTCTCCCGGCTGCGGCGGCTCGCCGACCTGCCCGTGGAACCGCTCGGCGGCGGCTCGGACATCCTGTGGTTCCGGCTCCCCCGGCACCACCAGGACCCGCCCGCCGCCGATGCCGAGCTCTACTTCGGGCCGGGGCACTACGTCTCCACCCTCGGCCAGGACCACGGCTGGCAGGTCGGCTACACGATCCCGAAGGGCGGCTACCCGGCGGCGAAGCGGGCCGGGGTCGGTCCGATCCGGGACTTCCTCACCGCCCGGGTGCCCTGGCTCGCCGACCGGGTCGGCAAGCTCACCGGGTTCGACGAGATCACCCTGCTGTCGGTGGAGATCTCCCGCGCGTCCCGCTGGCACCGGCCCGGGCTGCTGCTCATCGGCGACGCCGCGCACGTGATCTCCCCGGTCGGCGGCAACGGAATCCTCATGGCGATCCAGGACGCCGTCGCCGCCACCACCGTGCTCGTCCCCGAGTTCCGGCGCACCGGAGCCCCCGGCGAAGCGGCGCTCGCCGAGGTGCAGCGCCGCCGCGAACCGGCCGTCGAACAGGTGCAGCGCCAGCAGGTGCGCACCGAGCAGCGGGTCGCGGCCGCGCTCGCCGGCGACGGGGACTTCCGGCCGAACCGGCTGCTGCGCGCCGTGCTGCGGCTGCCCGCGGTGCGCCGCCGCGGGGCCCGCGCCAACGCCTACGGACCGTTCCCGCCCGAGCTCGACCTGACCCTGCTGGACCCCCGATCCGACCCGGCCGGCGGGCCGGCGCGAAGGAGCCGATGACGATGCTGGTGACCGTGCTCGGTGCGACCGGGAAGACCGGTTCGCTGATCGTGGCGGAGTTGCTCGCGCGCGGGCTGACGGTGCGCGGCGTCCTGCGCCGCCCCGAAGCCGCCGACGAGCTGCGCGCCCGCGGCGCCGAACCGGTGGTCGCCGACCTCCGGTCCGACACCGGGGCGCTGGCCGCCGCGCTGTCCGGATCGGACGTCGTGATCAACGCGGCGGCCGCGAGCGACCCGCAGCCCGGGCTGGCCGAAGCCGTCGACCGCGACGGCGCGATCAACGCCGTCAAGGCCGCGGAGAAGGCGGGCGCCGACCGGTTCGTGCAGGTGTCCTCGCTGTTCGCGGACCGCCCGGACGAAGGCCCCGAGTTCCTGCACCGGGTGCTGCGCGCCAAGCAGGCCTCCGACCTGGCGCTGGCCGAATCCGGGCTGGCCTGGACGATCGTGCGCCCCGGCGGGCTCACCGACGATCCCGGCACCGGACTGGTGCGGCTGGCGGACCGGCTCACCGTCGCGCCGGGCATCCCGCGCACCATCCCGCGGGCGGACGTCGCCGCCGTCACCGCGGCCGTGCTCGACGAGCCGTCCAGCCGGTGCCGCGGATTCGACCTCACCAGCGGCACCACCGCGATCGCGGCCGCGCTCGCCGCCTGATCTCGGGCCGGGCGGGTCACCTCGCGCCGGGAACCCGCTCCGAGAGCGGTCCGGCTCCGATCGCAGACCGACCGGGGCCGGGCCGCGCCCGTCACACCGGCGCGCCGGGCAGGGAACAGGTCGGCCGCCGCCGGCTCGCCGGGCCGCACGACGACCTCGATCGGCGCGGTGTTCATCGTCTTCACCGGCGGCGCGGGGCCGCCGAACCTCGGCACCCGATCACCAAGGGAACGTGCGGACGTCCTCGATCAACTCGAATTCCCGAGAATGCTCGCCCGCGTCCAACCCGATCTCAATCCCCGCCAGCAGCACCTCGACCTCACCCGGAGAGCCCGCGGATCGAGCCCGGATGAACTTCAGCGCGTAGATCCTGTCCAAGCATCCGACCCCGTCATCGCGCGCGACCTTCCACAAGAACGCTTCGCCCTCGCCGCGGAAATGATCTCCCCAACAAACGAGCTCCTCCGCCGCGATCAGACGGACGAACAGGTCGCACGCAGGATCGGACATGACGGTTCGGAATACCGAGCAGGCCTCTTTCGAGTAGTCCGCCCCGAGGGAGTACAACACCCTCGCCGCCGATACGAGATCCATCCCGCCGACAGATCTGTCGAGCAGCAACAAGCGCAGCCCGGCTGCCACATCGGCACGCTTGTCACCTGCGACCGAAATCAACTTGGTGCCGGCACGAATTCGATGCCGCACCGGCAACGAGGCGTCGTTCAGGATCGGCAACAACGCGATCGGATCCACCCGATCACGCGCACCAGCGGATTCCGCTCTGGAGCGGTTCGGGGTGATCGAATTCCCGCCGGCCGGCGAGACGTACCGTTCGAGCAGTGCGACGGTCTCGCCGCCTGAGACGACCCCGCCGGACTCGGCCGGCAGCAGTTCCTTCGAGGCCGCCTCCCAGTACGCGAGCCACCGCGCAACGTCGGCGTCTCCCTTCCCGCAGGCCCGCACCAAGCTCTCCACCACCTCCCGCTTGGGGAGGCGTTTACCGGCCAACGCGTCCGAGAGCGTGCTGCGCGGCAAGGTCCGCCCGTGCGCCGCCGCCCTGCGCTCGATCTCCCGAAGTCCCGGATCTCCGGCCTCGATGATGAGTCCCCGCATTGTGACGACGAAGTCTCCGATCACCGAAGCCCGCCTCTCCGCCGACCGCACCCCACCCCCCGAATTTTTCGAAACCGTCCGAGATCGTCCGAATACCGAGCGTATCCGTCCGTGATCGTCCGGCTTGTTCCGGGGCTGTCCACAGCCCTTCCCCTGCCGGGCATCCGGCGATTTGCTCGACCCGGAGCACGACGGGACGGATCGTGCGACGACGAGCCCGGAGGAGACGGCGCAGTGCACCTGCCCACACTGGCGGCACTACCGATGACCCCTATTGCAGTCTGGATCGCAACTCGCGTCATTCTGCACATCATCGATGCAGCGGTTGCATTAACTATCACGATCGTCGCACTGCGCGAAGCCCCCGCCCACGAGAGGGCCGGAATCCTCCGCACCATTCCCGCAGTCCTCCACCCGGAACAATCGAAGAGAAAACGGCACGAACGGGAAAAGACCGCCACACCGAACCGCCCCGGAAAACGTCACCGCGCAACGAGATGAACCCCGGCACGACAAAAAGAACGGGACTTCCCGAACATTCGAGAAGTCCCGTTCCCATCGTCGATCCGGAATCGGATCAGTCCAGGACCCGGAGGAGTCCTTCCTGCACGACGGTGGCGACCAGGCGCCCGTCGCGGGAGAAGAACCGGCCGGTGGCCAGCCCGCGGGCGCCGGAGGCGCTGGGCGAGGCGCAGTCGTAGAGCAGCCACTCGTCGGCGCGGAACGGGCGGTGGAACCACATGGCGTGGTCCAGGCTCGCCCCGGACACCTTGTCCAGCATCCAGTACACGCCGTGCCGCACCAGCACCGAATCCAGCAGGGTCAGGTCGGACGCGAACGCCGCCATGCACACGTGCAGCAGCTTGTCGTCCGGCAGCACGCCGTCGGCCTTCATCCAGACCTGGCTGCGCGCTTCCCGCTCGCCGTTCTCCTTGCGGACCCACGGCGGGTCGGTGACGTAGCGGACGTCGATGGGCCGCGGCTGGTACGGCGTGCCGCCCATCTGCCCGAGCAGCCCGCCGACCTGCTCCCCGTAGGTCGGGAGCGACTCGGGGTCGGGCACGTCGGGCATCTGCTCGGCGTGGTCGATGCCGTCCTCGACCAGCTGGAACGACGCGGACAGCGAGAAGATCGGCTTGCCGTGCTGCACCGCCACGACCCGGCGGGTGGTGAACGACCGGCCGTCCCGGGTGCGGTCCACCTCGTAGACGATCGGCACGCTCGGATCGCCGGGCCGGATGAAGTAGGCGTGCAGCGAGTGCACCGGCCGGTCCTCGGGCACCGTGCGCCCGGCGGCGACCAGCGCCTGACCGGCGACCTGGCCGCCGAAGACCCGCACCGGCGACTCGGCGGGGCTGACCCCGCGGAAGATGTTCTCCTCGATCCGCTCCAGGTCGAGCAGAGCGATCAGCCGGTCCAGGACGGGCTGCCCGTGCGGCACCCCGTTCACGTCCAGCGGGACCGAGCTGTCGATGTGCAGGCCGGCCGGGTCGGCGGCCGCGGCTCGTGCCGCTTCGGTCACTTCTGCTCCTCGGGCGTTCTCGGGTGGTTCACCGGGCGGGAACTCCGGTGGTTCCCGCCCTGCCGGTCAACGTCGACCGACCCCACCTCCGCGCGCGGCACGGATCAGACGTGGTCTTCCTCGCCGAGGCGGTGCACCCGGATCAGGTTCGTCGAACCCACGGTGCCCGGCGGGGAACCGGCGACCACGACCACCATGTCACCGCGCTGCGAACGGCCGAGCGACAGCATCGCCTGGTCCACCTGCCGGACCATTTGGTCGGTCGTGTCCACTTTAGGCACGAGGAACGTTTCCGTCCCCCAAGTGAGAGCGAGCTGACTGCGCACCGATTCCTCGGGGGTGAACGCCAGCAGCGGCAACCGGGTGTGCAGCCGGGCGAGCCGCCGCACGGTGTCGCCGGACTGGCTGAACGCCACCAGCGCCTTCGCGCTGAGCCGCTCCCCGATGTCGCGGGCCGCGTAGGAGATGACGCCCCGCTTGGTGCGCGGCACGTGGCTCAGCGGCGGCGGCGTGGGCGAGCCCTCCTCGACGGCTTCGACGATGCGGGACATCGTCTGCACCGTCTCGATCGGGTAGTCACCGACGCTGGTCTCGCCGGAGAGCATCACCGCGTCGGTGCCGTCCAGGACGGCGTTGGCGACGTCCGAGGTCTCGGCGCGGGTCGGCCGCGAGTTGTGGATCATCGAGTCCAGCATCTGGGTGGCCACGATGACCGGCTTCGCGTTCTCCCGAGCGATCCGGATCGCCTTCTTCTGGACCAACGGGACGTGCTCGAGGGGGAGTTCCACGCCGAGGTCACCGCGGGCGACCATGACGCCGTCGAAGGCCAGCACGATGGCCTCGAGGTTGTCCACCGCCTCCGGCTTCTCCAGCTTCGCGATCACCGGCAGCCGGTGGCCGACCCGGTCCATCACCTGGTGCACCAGGTCGATGTCGGCGGGGCTGCGCACGAAGGACAGCGCGATGAAGTCCACGCCGAGCTGGAGGGCGAACTCGAGGTCCGCGACGTCCTTCTCGGACATCGCGGGCACCGACACGTCCATGCCCGGCATGGACAGTCCCTTGTGGTCGGAGACGGGGCCGCCTTCGACGACGTCGCAGACGACGTCGTTGCCCTCGACGGCGGAGACGGTCAGACCCACCTTGCCGTCGTCGACCAGGACTCGGTCACCGACCTTGGCGTCGGCGGCCAGTCCCTTGTAGGTGGTGGAAACGCGATCGTGGGTGCCTTGCACGTCGTCGATCGTGATTCGCACGACGTCGCCGGTGTTCCACTCGACCGGACCTTCCGCGAACTTGCCGAGGCGGATCTTCGGTCCTTGCAGGTCGGCGAGGATGCCGACGGCACGGCCACTTTCCTTGGCGGCGGTACGCACCAGGTCGTAGACCTGCTGGTGGTCGCCGTGGCTGCCGTGGCTGAAGTTCAACCGGGCGACGTCCATTCCGCTGCTGACGAGCTCGGCCACCTTCTCCGGTGAGGCGGTGGCGGGGCCCATGGTACAAACGATCTTGGCTCGTCGACTCACGTTGCGTCAGCCTAGTCTCTCCGGACGCGCGTCGAATACGCAGCCACCGGGAAACGAACCGATCGGGATCTTGCGGTGCTGAATCATTCCAGGCCACGCCCCGGACAGCTGCTCTTCGGAGCGGTCGTCGGGGTCAGCCTGATCGTCCTGTTCACCCCGGAGTCCGGGGTGCCGTCGGCGCCGCCGGGCACCGACAAGGTCGTGCACCTGGTGCTGTTCGCGGCGCTCGCGTGGTCCGGTCGCCTCGCCCGGCTGCCGCTGCTTCCGCTGGCCGCCGGGCTCGTGGCGTACGCGGGGCTCTCGGAGGTGCTGCAGGCGGTGCTGCCGCTGGGGCGCAGCGGCGACGTGCTGGACGGGCTGGTCGACGTGCTCGGCGCGCTGCTCGGCCTGCTGGTCAGCGCCGCCGGTCGCTGGGTCCTACGTGGTCGGCGCACCACCGGTTGAGCTCGCGCAGTTCCCGCCACGCCGTGCGGACCCGGGTGAGGCAGCCGCGTTCGTGCAGCAGGTCGTCCGGCGCCCAGCGGCGCGCCACGTGCAGCGAGCGGTGCCGCAGCAGCTCCAGCCGCGGGTGGTCGGCGGAGACGCCGCGCGGGCGGGTGGCGAGCACGTCGCCGCCGCGCTCCCACTTCTTGCCCAGCGCGGCCAGGATCTCCTCCAGCGCCGTGCCGTGCAGCGGTTCGTCCACCGCCGTCCGGTAGCGGGCCAGCTGGTCGGGTTCGGCGTGGAAGCAGCCGCCCGCGACGAGCAGCCCGTCCGCGCTGATCTCCGCGTAGTAGGCGCCGCCGCCGCGGCCCGCCTCGACGACGGCACCGCAGTGCGTCTTGTACGGCGACTTGTCCTTGCTGAAGCGCACGTCCCGGTGCGGGCGGAACACCTTGCCCTTGCCGGTCGCCCCGCCGGCGTCGACCTCGGCGGCGAACTCGGGTTCCAGCTCGGCCAGCAGCGCCTCCATCGGGCCGCGCACCTGCTCCCGGTAGACGGCCTGGTGGTCGCTCCAGTAGGCCTTGGAGTTGTCGGCCTCCAAGCCCTCGTAGAACTCGACCGCCCCGTCCCCGAACCCCTCGAACCGCATCGGCCCAGCCTAGGAGACCGCTGATCGTCCCTGGTGACCACGTAGCCTCCGCGGAGGCGGACCATGCGGAGGCGGCGGTGGGTGTGACCACGGTGGACGAGGTGCGGACCGAGCTCGCCGAGCTCGAGGACCCGAAGGTGCGGGCCGTGAACGAACGGCACGGCGACGACCACGGCGTGAAGCTGGGCCCGCTGCGCGCCATCGCGAAGCGGCTGGGGAAGCGGCACGAGCTCGCGCGGGAGCTGTGGGCGACCGGGGATTCCGCGGCGCGGCTGCTGGCCGTCCTGATCTGCCGTCCGAAGGAGTTCGACCAGGCCGAGCTGGACGCGATGCTGCGCGCCGCACGCACCCCGAAGGTGCAGGACTGGCTGGTGGCGAACGTGGTGCGCAAGAGCCCGCACGCCGAGGCGCTGCGCCGCTGCTGGCACGCCGACCCGGACTCGGTGGTGGCGAGCGCCGGGTGGGCGCTGACCACCGACCGCATCGGCCGCTCGCCCGGCGGCCTCGACCTGCCCGGACTGCTCGACGAGATCGAGCAGCGGATGCGGGACGCGCCGGAGCGGTTGCAGTGGGCGATGAACGGCTGCCTCGCCCGCATCGGGATCGAGCACGCCGAGCACCGCGCGCGGGCGATCGACATCGGCAGGCGGCTCGGGGTCCTCGCGGACTACCCGACGCCGCCGGGCTGCACCTCCCCGTACGCCCCGACCTGGATCACCGAGGTGGTGCGGCGCCGCGAGCACGGCTAGCGGCGCGGCCGCGCGCGGGCCAAGGTGGCGGCACCGCCGAGCGAAGGAACGTCCGATGAGCGCAGCCGTACCGGACTACACCTGCATCAGCTACCTCCGCGCCACCCCCGAGCAGGTGTGGGACGCGCTGACCGACGCGGAGGCGACCGCCAGGTTCTGGGGACACTCGCAGGTCTCCGACTGGCAGGTCGGCAGCCGGGTCGACCACGTGCGCATCGACGGCTCCGGCGTCGCCGAGGTGTCCGGCCGGGTCGTCGAAGCGGACCGGCCGCGCCGCCTGTCGTTCGGCTTCGACGAGACCGAGAACTTCGACGTGGCCGGATTCGAGCCGAGCGTGGTCACGTTCGACATCGAACCCGGCCGCGGCATCGTGCGGCTCACCGTCACCCACTCCGCGCTCGCGGACCTCGACGCGTACCGGATGGTCGGTCAGGGCTGGCCCGCGGTGCTGTCGAACCTGAAGACGCTGCTGGAGACCGGCGAGGTGCTGCCGCAGGACCCGTGGACGTTCGACGCCGGCTAACCGGCGGTGCGAGCGATCTCCTCGAGGTGCTCGCGGTAGTCCGCCCACCACCGCTCGTCCTGCTCCGGCAGGTTGCTCCCGGTCGCGCGCCTGCCCGCGGCACCGTCGATGAGCTCGCGGACCACGTCGGCGTGACCGGTGTGGCGGGCGGTCTCCTCCAGCATGTGGCACAGCAGCCGGTGCAGGATGATCTCGCCGCGTTCCGGCGGCCACCACGGCACCCGGCCCGCGGCGTCCAGCGGCAGCGCCGCGATGGTCGCGTCCGCGTGCGCCCAGGCGCGGTGCCAGAAGCCGATGATCTGCTCGCGGGATTCCTCGGCGGTGGCGTACATGTCCTCGTTGCGCTCGCCGCCGTCCTCGATCCACGGCATCGGTTCGGGGAACGGGCGGTCGTACACCTCGCCGAAGTAGCCCACCGCCACGCTCGCCACGTGCTTGAGCAGGCCCAGCAGGTTCGTGCCGGTCGGCGTCAGCGGCCGCCGCACGTCCTGCTCGGAGAGCCCGTCGAGCTTCCACAGCAGCGCGTCGCGGGCGTCGCGCAGGTACTGGTGCAGGTCGTCCTTGTGGTCGGTCATGCGCGCAGCGTGGCACCGGGCACCGACGTTCCGCGCGCGAATTTCGCCCCGGGTGACCGCCTCGTCCGCCGGTGCGAGCGGGCGGACGGCCTGGTCAGCCGACGTGGACGTAGCGCTGCATGCCGACCTGGCGGTGGTTGCCGACCGGGCACCAGAAGTCGTAGGTGCCGCGGGTGAGCGTCACGGTGAGATCGGCGGAGGCACCGGTCTTGACCGTGATCGTGCGCTTGTCCGCCACGCCCGGTCCCTTGATCTCCAGCGCGTGCGGCGCGATCCCCCGGTTCACCGCGCGGAAGGTGTAGCGCCCCGGCGGCAGGTGCGCGGGCAGCAGCAGCCGGTAGTCGACCATCGTCACCAGCAGGTGCCTGGCGGGCTGCTCGGCCGCGGCGGGTGCCGGTGGTGGCGCGGCGGGTGCCGGTGGTCGCGCGGCCGGTGCCGCGGCGGCCGCGGACGCCCCGCCGCACAGGCCCGCGACCAGCGCTACCGCACCCAGCAGCGCCCCCGCTCCCCTGCTCGCATCGTTCCCTCGCATCGCGCACCCCCTGCGCATCGGCGCGGACAACGGCCGCCTCCCACGGTAGGACCGCGCGGCGCCCCGCTCTCGCCGGTCGCGGCGGAGGAAAATCCGGGCGACGTGACACCCGGCACCGGCTACCGTGCGCCCGTGATCGACGAGGTCGCCCGCGCGCACGGCCTGGACGTGCGGATCGACGGGGTCGATGCGACCGGGGGGGAAGCGCTGCGCACCGACGTCGCCGACCGGCTCGCCGAGGGGTCGCCGAGCCGGCCGTACCGGAGCGCTGCGCGGACCGGTGGCGGCGGTGGCTCGACGACGACCGGTGCCGGGGGCGAGGGCGTACCGGTGCACCACGACCTCAGCCCCGACCACACGCTGGTGGACGGCGCGGCCACCCTCACCGGGCTGCTCGACTGGGCGGATGCCGGCGTCGACGACCCGGTGAGCGACTTCGTCGCCCCGCTCGCCGCGTTCGCCCCGCTCGC
This sequence comes from Saccharopolyspora sp. NPDC047091, assembly GCF_040643635.1. Classification (NCBI taxonomy): domain Bacteria; kingdom Bacillati; phylum Actinomycetota; class Actinomycetes; order Pseudonocardiales; family Pseudonocardiaceae; genus Saccharopolyspora; species Saccharopolyspora sp. NPDC047091. Next base: position 10,093 of record NZ_JBEYUS010000076.1, on the reverse strand, counting down.
CGCGTTCGGCCCGGAAGCGCTGGACCGGCTGCCGGCTGCCTACCGCGCGGCGGGCGGAGACCCGGAGCGGCCGCGGCGGGAGCACGTCGCGGCGCTCACCGCGTTCCGCCGGACCGTCTCGCCGGGGTTGCACGGACTGCGCACGGGCAGCGGCGCTTCGTCGATCTCGCGCTCGCCCGCCTCACCTGCGCGGAGCGCTGACCTGCAAGATCGGCCCGACTGCGGGGGCGAGCCGGGTTAGGCTCGGGGTGTGGTCTCCAGTGCGCGCTCGGCCCGCGTCCGCGAGTCGGCGGGCAACCTACCGGTCGACGTCACCAGCTTCGTCGGCCGTCGGCACGAGATCACCCGGACGAAGCGGTTGCTCGCCGAATCCCGGCTGGTGACCCTCACCGGCCACGGCGGAGTCGGCAAGACGCGGCTGGCGTTGCGGGTGGCCGCCGGGATGCGGCGGATCTTCCGGGACAAGGCGTGGTGCGTGAGCCTGGAAGAGCTCCGCGACGGCACGCTGATCGCCGAAGCCGCCATCGAGCAGCTCAGCCTCGGCGGACCGTCCTCCGGGACCGACGTGGACGCCGTCGTCGAGCACCTCAAGCACCGGGAGATGCTGCTCGTCCTCGACAACTGCGAGCACGTCATCGAGGACGCCGCGCTGTTCGTCGACTCGGTGCTGCGCTGGTGCCCGGGGGTGCGGGTGTTGGCCACCAGCAGGCAGTCCCTCGGCGTGGCCGGGGAGGCGACCGTGGTGGTGCCGCCGCTGCAGATCCCCGACCTCGACGACCCGCCGCCGCCCGAGTCCTACGAGCAGTTCTCCTCCGTGCGGTTGTTCCTCGACCGCGCCCGCGCCACGGTGCCGGACTTCGAGGTCACCGAGGAGGACGGCGCGGTGCTGATGCGGCTCTGCGCGCGGTTGGACGGGAATCCGCTGGCCATCGAGCTCGCCGCGGTGCGCCTGCGATCGCTGTCCCTGCACCAGCTGGAAGAGCGGCTGGTGGAGCGCTACGCGCTGCTCAGCGAGGGCCGCCGCGGCGCGCCCGCCCGGCAGCAGAGCCTGCGCGCGCTGATCGACTGGAGCTACGAGCTGTGCTCCGAGCAGGACCGGATCGCCTGGGCGCGGGTGTCGGTGTTCGCGGGCAGCTTCGGCCTCGCCGCCGCCGAGCACGTCGCCAGCAACGGGCTGAGCCCCGTCGACGTGCTCGGCGCGATGCACTCGCTGGTCGACCAGTCGATCCTGGTGCGCGAGCAGGAAGGCGACGAAGTGCGGTTCCGGCTGCTGCACGCGCTGCGCGACTACGGGCAGGAACGCCTGGACGCCGCGGGCGAGCGGCAGCCGGCCCTGGGGCGCCACCGCGACTGGTACGCGGAGGTCGCCGAGCGCTTCGCCGCGGAGTGGCTCGGGCCCGACCAGGTGTCGTGGGTGCGGGAGCTGCGGCTCGACCTGGACAACGTGCGGCTCGCGCTGGACTCGGCCGTGCACCGGCCGGACACCGCCCCGCAGGCGCTGCGGCTGGCGGCGCGGCTCACCCCGTTCTGGGGCATCCGCGGGCTCAACGGCGAAGCCCGGCACTGGTTGGAGACCGCGCTCGCGCACGCCCCCGCCGACGCCCCGGAACGGTCCGAAGGGCTGCGGGCCAACGCCTGGTTCGCGCTGGTGCAGGGCGACACGGCGGCCGCGGAACCGCTGCTGGCCGAAGCGGGCGAACTGGCCGCCGAGCACGACGACGAGTTCGAGATCGCCTACGTGACCCAGATCCGGGGCATGGCCGCGTTCTTCCACAACGACCTCGCCGAAGCGGAACGGCTGCTCACCGACGCGCTCGGCCGCTTCCAGGACCTGGCCGCGCCCAACGGCGAATGGTTCGGGCTGTTCGCGCTCGGCCTGGTCAAGGGGGTCCGCGGCGACCACGAAGGCGGGGTCGCGCTGCTGCGGGAGTGCATCGCGGCGACCACCGGGCGCGGCGAACTGTTCTGGCGGTCCACGGCGCTGTGGGCGGACGCGCACATCGAGATCCTGCGCGGCGCCTCGGCCCGGGCGGAGACCGCGGCGAAGGAGGCCCTGCGGCTGCAGCGCAGGCTGGACAACCGGCTCTCCAGCGCGTTCACCATGGACATCCTCGCGTGGATCGCGCACGGGCTGGGCCGCGACGAGCGGGCCGCGCGGCTGTTCGGCGCGGCCTCCGCGGTGTGGGACGCGGTGCGCGCGGCGCCCGAGTTCTACGCGAGCTTCCGCAACGCCCACGACGAGCACGAGCGCGGCGCGCGGCAGGCCCTGGGCGACCGCGCCTTCCGGGAGGCCTACGACCGCGGCTACCAGATGTCCTCGGAAGCCGCGGTGGACTACGCGCTGGAGCTCAAGCGGGCCACCCGCAGCGTGGCCCCGGACGAGCTGTCGGCGACGACGCTGACCAAGCGCGAGCGGGAGATCGCCGAGCTCGTCGCGCAGGGCCGGACGAACAAGGAGATCGCGGAGTCGCTGGTGATCGCGCAGCGCACCGTGGAAGGCCACGTGCAGCACATCCTGACGAAACTGGACTTCACCTCCAGAGCCCAGATAGCGGGCTGGCTCGCGGGGCGCCGGGGGTGAGGCACTCCTGTTGCTCGTCGGGGCGGGTGGCGGAACCTCAGCGGTCTTCTCGCTGCGGGATCGTTTTCACAGGTGGCTCCGCCACATGCGAAAACGCTGTCCTCGCGAGAAGACCGCTGAGAACCCGCTGCGGTGCCGGTGGCGTAGGTGGTCGTCAGCTCAGCGGCTTCGCCGCTGACGGGATGAAGCGCGTGGCGGGGTTTCAGCTGGTCGGCGGGGCTTCTTCGAGGGTTCGGCGGTAGGTCTCGGTGAGCAGGTAGCCGGAGCCGAGCGAGATGAGGCAGACCGCGATCACGTACCCGGCGATGGCCATCGACGAGCCGGTCCAGCCGTACAGCGCGGCGCAGATCATCGGTGCCAGCCCGCCGCCGAAGATCGCCGCCAGCTGGTAGGCGAGCGACGCACCGCTGTAGCGGAACCGGGTGCTGAACAGCTCGGCGAAGTAGGCCGACTGCGGCCCGTACACGGCGGTCCGGCACACCTGCACCACCATCCCGCCCAGCAGGAACAGCGCGATCGACCCGCTGTCGACGAGCAGGAAGTACGGCACCGCGAACACCGCCAGCCCCGCCATGCCCGCCATCGACATGCCGCGCCGCCCGATGCGGTCGGGCAGCAGCCCGAACGCCAGCATCAGCGGGATGTCGACGAAGCTGAGCAGCGCGTTCGCCCCGAGGATCGTGGTGCGCTCGTAGCCCAGCGAGGTCGTCGCGTACGCCACGATCCAGGTGGTGCCCACGTAGAAGGTGGCGTTGGTGGCGAGGAACGAGCCGGCGGCGAGCGCCACGATCCGCGGGTGCTCGCGCAGCACGTCGAGCACCGGTGCCCGGGTCCGCGGCCGTTCGCGCGCGGCGTGCTGGAACACGGGGCTCTCGCTGATCCGCAGCCGGATGAGCAGGCCGACGCCGATCAGCACCCCGCTGCACAGGAACGGCACCCGCCAGCCCCAGGCGAGGAACGCGGCCTCGTCGAGCCCGGCGGACAGCGCGGAGAACGCGAGGTTGCCCAGCAGCAGCCCGGCGGGCACCCCGATCTGCGGCCAGCTGCCGTAGAACCCGCGCCGGTGCGCCGGCGCGTGCTCCACCGCCATCAGCGCGGCCCCGCCCCATTCGCCGCCGACGCCGATGCCCTGCGCGAACCGCAGCACCACCAGCAGCAGCGGGGCGCCGACGCCGATGGTCCCGTAGGTCGGCAGCACCCCGATCAGCACGGTCGCCACGCCCATCAGCAGCAGCGAGGCGACGAGCACCGGTTTCCGCCCGCGCCGGTCGCCGTAGTGCGCGAACAGCACCCCGCCCAGCGGCCGCGCGATGAAGCCGACGGCGAAGGTGGCGAACGCGGCGACGGTGCCGAGCAGCGGTTCGAAGGCGGGGAAGAACAGCCGGTTGAACACGAGCGCGGCCGCGGTGCCGTAGATGAAGAAGTCGAACCATTCGATGGTGGTGCCGATCAGCCCGGCGAACGCGACCCGCCGGGCGCTGGAAGGGGGAGTGGTCATCTCGGCACGCCTTCCGCTCGAGGTGGTCCAGATCATCCGCACCGGGTCGGTGCACGTCAACGGGCCTGCCGATCGCCGCAGCCGGGTGCGGTCGGGCGGAGTGCGGTGCTGCGCCGAACGCCGTCGCGCCGGTGCGCCCGCGCGTGCTGGGATGGGGACATGCGCAGCAGGGAACTCGCCGGGGGCGGCCGGGCCGTGGCGGTGCCGCCGGAGCGGCTGGCGGGCTGGTTCGAACGCTTCGCGGTCCGGCACGGCGGGGCGGAACGCACCGAGCTCACCGCGCGCGAGGTGCTGGTCACCGCCGCCGACGGCGCGACCGCCCAGGTCGAGGTGGCGTTCGCCGACCTCCCCGAACCGCTCGGCGAACGAGCCGGTCTGGCGGTGGAACCGCTGGTGGAGCACGCGCGCACGCCCCGGCGGATCGGGCTGGTGCTGGTGCGCCTCGGCGCGCACAGCGTCGGCATCGCCCGCGCGGGCGCGGTCGAGGTCTCGCACACGGACCGGCACCTGGTGCACGGCCGGAACAAGGCGGGCGGCCAGTCCCAGCAGCGCTTCGCCCGCCGCCGCGAAGGCCAGGCCCGGCGCTCGCTGGAGTCGGCCGCCGCCGACGTCGCCCGGGTGCTGCTGCCGGAGCGGAACCGGCTGGACGCGCTGGTGCTCGGCGGTGATCGCCGGGCGCTGGACGCGCTGCGCGCCGAACCCCGGCTGCGGGAGTTCCTGGCCACCGCCGAACCACGGGTGCTCGACGTCCCGGAGCCGCGGCGTTCGATCCTCGACGACGCGGCCGAGCGCGCCACCGCCGTCGAGGTCCACGTCCGCGAGCCGTGACCGCCCGGTCGCGTCCCGTCGCCGCTGCGCGGAGTGCGCGCCGAGGCCGCGGGACCGGCCGCTACACTGGGCACGTGGTGAGCAAGCGCGCGACGAACAGGTGCGCGGCGGAGCTCCGCCTGCGGGGGCCGCGCACGACGGTCTCCGCCGATTAGCCGCGGTGCCCTCGGCCCGTCGAACCCGGTGACCGGACCGGCCTGCGGCGGGCGTCCCCGTGATCTCGCTCGACCACTACGTCTTCGGAGTTTTCCTTGATCTCTGCCTCGGGCCTAGAACTGCGCGCGGGTTCGCGCATCCTGCTCTCCGGCGCCACGTTGCGCGTCCAGCCGGGTGACCGCATCGGCCTGGTCGGCCGCAACGGCGCGGGCAAGACGACGACGCTGCGGGTGCTCGCCGGCGAGGGCGAGCCCTACGCCGGGGATCTCACCCGGCGCGGCGAACTCGGCTACCTGCCGCAGGACCCCCGCGAAGGCGACCTGTCGGTCACCGCGAAGGACCGGGTGCTCTCCGCCCGCGGCCTCGACCAGCTGCTGCGCGACATGGAGAAGGCGCAGACCGCGATGGCCGAGCTCGCCGACGACCGGCAGCGGGACAAGGCCATCAACCGCTACGGCAAGCTGGAGGAGCGCTTCGGCGCCCGCGGCGGCTACGCGGCCGAGAGCGAGGCCGGGCGGATCTGCTCGAACCTCGGGCTGGCGGACCGCATCCTGTCCCAGCCGCTGCGCACCCTCTCCGGTGGTCAGCGCAGGCGCGTCGAGCTGGCCCGCATCCTGTTCGCCGCCTCCGAGTCGGGGCCCGGTGGCCGCTCGGCGACGACGCTGCTGCTGGACGAGCCGACGAACCACCTCGACGCGGACTCGATCAACTGGCTGCGCGAGTTCCTCCGCGCCCACGACGGCGGGCTCGTGGTCATCAGCCACGACGTGGACCTGCTGGCCGACGTGGTGAACAAGGTCTGGTTCCTCGACGCGGTCCGCGGCGAGGCCGACGTCTACAACATGGACTGGAAGCGCTACCAGGAGGCGCGCGCCGCCGACGAGAAGCGCCGCCGCCGCGAGCGCGCCAACGCCGAGAAGAAGGCCTCCGCGCTGATGGCGCAGGCCGACAAGATGCGCGCCAAGGCCACCAAGGCCGTCGCCGCGCAGAACATGGCCCGCCGCGCGGAGAAGCTCGTCAACGACCTGGAAGACGAGAAGGTCGACGACAAGGTCGCCAAGATCCGCTTCCCGGACCCGGCGCCGTGCGGGCGGACCCCGCTCACCGCGAGCGGGCTGTCGAAGTCCTACGGCTCGCTGGAGATCTTCAGCGGCGTCGACCTCGCGGTCGACCGCGGTGCGAAGGTCGTCGTCCTCGGTCTCAACGGTGCGGGCAAGACCACGCTGCTGCGGCTGCTCGGCGGCATGGAAGAGCCCGACGCGGGCGGTATGGAACCCGGCCACGGCCTGCGCGTCGGCTACTACGCGCAGGAGCACGAGACCCTCGACCACGACGCGAGCGTGTGGGCGAACATCCGCAGCGCCGCCCCGGACACCCCGGAGCAGCAGCTGCGCACCCTGCTCGGCGCGTTCCTGTTCCGCGGCGAACAGCTGGAGCAGCCCGCGGGCACCCTCTCCGGTGGCGAGAAGACGCGACTGGCGCTGGCGGGCCTCGTTTCCAGCGCGGCGAACGTGCTGCTGCTCGACGAACCGACGAACAACCTGGACCCCGCGAGTCGCGAACAGGTCCTCGACGCACTGCGCAGTTTCACCGGAGCGGTGGTCCTGGTCACGCACGATCCAGGAGCGGTGGAAGCACTCGAGCCGGAACGGGTGATCCTGTTGCCCGACGGGACCGAGGACCACTGGTCGGCTGATTACTTGGAGCTAGTGCAACTCGCCTGACGAGTGGTTTTTCCCACCACGATCTTTCCGTAACGCGTCACGGTCCGCTGCGACGACCGGTCGCTGCTCGCGACGAGCGGCGGCCGACCCCGGACAGTGATCACGCTCTGAACAGCGAAAACGTCGTGGGATGGCGATCCTCACCGCCGGATGTCGCGAGTTGGCTAGACCGAACGGTCGAGCGCATTCCGGTGATCGCAGCCTATCGATCTCAACCGTTGGGCGATCTTTTTGCATGATCGCCTGGCGTTTACGGCCGTCCTGTTCGATCATTGCGACGACAGGGGTCGCGAGCGGCCCGACCTGTTCGGAGGGAAGGCGGGGACACTGTGGCTGACCTGAAGAAGGGTGCGCGAATTACAGGGAGCGCCCGGGACAAGCTTGCCAGTGACCTGAAGAAGAAATACGAGAAGGGTGCGAGCATTCGCGCTCTCGCCGAGGCGACCGGCCGTTCCTACGGGTTCGTGCACCGAGTCCTCAGCGAGTCCGGGGTGCAGCTGCGCGGACGTGGGGGTGCGACGCGGACCAAGAAGAAGTGACCCTGCGGGCATGATCGGTTCGATGCGGTCCGTTTTCGACAGGCGGGTAACGTCTTGCGCGGTTCCTGTCCGGTCAACGCAGAACTGATGGAGGCCCGCTTGGAGCAGTCGAGGATGGACGCCGACCTTCTGGACCGTGGCGGTGTGGGGCTCACGGTCCAGGGGCGGCGCGCCACCATCACACTTGATCGCCCGGACAAGTTGAACGCGCAGACGCCCGCCACCTGGGCGGCATTGCGCGAGATCGGCCAGTCGCTCGACCCGGAGGTCCGGGTCGTCGTGGTGCGCGGGCGGGGGCGCGCGTTCTCCGCAGGGCTGGACCGGCGGTTGTTCGGGGCCGACGAGGTGGACGGCGAGCCCGGCCTGGTCTCGCTGGGGCAGCGCCCCACCGAAGAGGCCGACGCGGCGATCGCCACGTTCCAACAGGGATTCAGCTGGCTGCGGGAACCCGACCGGGTGACCATCGCGGCCGTGCACGGGCACGCCATCGGCGCGGGCTTCCAGCTCGCCCTGGCCTGCGACCTGCGAGTGCTGACCGAAGACGCTTCGCTGCGAATGGCCGAGACCGGACTGGGGCTGGTCCCGGACCTCGGCGGGACCTTGCCACTGGTGCGCGCGGTGGGTTATGCGCGCGCCGTGGAGATCTGCGTGAGCGGCCGGGACGTTCCGGCCGCGGAAGCGCTGCGGATCGGACTGGCCAATTCGGTCGTCGCCGCCGAGGAACTCGATTCGGAGCTGGACCGGCTGTTGGAGGCGCTGAGCGCGCCGCCGGAAGGCGCGGTCCGCGAAACGCTGGCGCTGCTGGCCCAGGCCGACGAGGCCGTGGACCCGGAGCAGCAGCTGGCGGCGGAGCGGGCGGCGCAGATCCGCCGCATCTCCGGCATGCTCGGCTCCGGCTGAGCGTTCTCGAACCCGGCGTTCGCCCGAATCCCGGCGCTGTCCGCGCGGGGGATTGTTCTTGTCGGGACTTCCGAACCGGGGCCGGTTCCGCATCGCGCGGGACCGGCCCCGGTTCGCTTTCCGGGATCAGACGAGTCCGGGGACCCGGGCGCCGTAGTGCTGCAGGTTCGCCTTGTTCGCCTCGTCGCCGCCGACGGTGTTGGCGCTGCGCCACACCGGCAGCGGCACCTCCGCCCGCTGCGCGGCGTCGTGCAGCTCCACCAGCAGCATGTTCCACAGGTAGGCGTTGGACAGCGAGGAGAGCGGCGCGGTCACCGGCTCCGCCACCGGGTAGCTGGCGTCGCCGCCCGGCACCAGCGTGTCCAGCACGATCCCGGCCTGGGCCGCGAGGGTCGTGCCCGCGCGCAGCGGGGCGTCGGCGGAGGCCAGCGGCGAGGTGATCGCGATGACCACCGACCCCGCTTCCGCCGCGGCGGTCGCCAGCTCCACCGGGTACGGGTTCACCCCGGAGTTGGAGAACACGACGAGCGCGTCCAGCCCGCCGCGGAACCCGGCCTCGGTGAGGACCTCGCGGGCGAGGCCGCTGGTGCGCTCGGTGTTGGTGGAGGCCACCGCGCCGTGCAGCGGCAGCAGGTCGGGGTGGTACAGCGGGCGCACCGCGGCGAGACCGCCCGCGCGGTAGAACGACTCCATTACTCCGGCGAGGGAGTGGCCGGCGCCCGCGGTGAACACGAGGCCGTCCGCGCGCACGCAGTCGAGCAGCGCCTCCGCCGCCCCGCGCAGCGCCGCCGCGTTGTGCTCGCCGATGGTGCGCAGGTGCGCGAGGGTCGGTTCCGCGTGGTGCGGTCCGGTCACGGCCGGTGTCGGTGCCGGTGCTGGCTCGGCGGTCGAGGTGGCCTCGGGGTGGCCGGTGCCGGGATTGTCGGGCATGCGCGGACTCCTGGGTGTGAACTGCGGAACTCTGCCGGTCTATACCAATGGTGCGGGTGCTGGCAACCGAGGTGCGGCCCGCGGGCGGCGCCGTGTTGATCGCGGTGCGATGATCACTCTCGCGCTACACTGGTTACTCTGCGGTGTCGGTCGTGGACGGGCGCCGCGCACGACCGAGTCGACGCAAGATCAACAGGGGTTGCATGCCGCAGCGTAGGAATCGTCGGGTCCAGCTCGCCGACGCCGCGATCGAGGTGCTGGCGCGGGACGGGGGCCGCGGCCTGACCCATCGGGCCGTGGACCGCGAAGCGGGCTTCCCCGAGGGCACCACCAAGAACTACCACCCGAACCGGGACGCCCTGTACGTGGCGATCGCGCGGCGGATGGCGGACCAGCAGACCGCGGCGATGCGGGTGCTGCGGGAGACCATGCCGGACGGCGTGTCCGCCGACGACGTGCGGGCGCTGTACCTGGCGATGCTGCGCCGGATGGCGGGTTCGGCCCGCTCGCAGTTCCTCGCGCTGTTCGAGCTCCAGCTGGAAGGCGTGCGGAATCCGCAGGTGCGCTCGGCGCTCGGCGAGATGACCTTGGCCGGCGTCGACTCGGCCGTCACCCTGCACGCCGCCGTGGGCGAGCCGATCTCCGCGCGCGGCGGCGGGCTGCTGGAGGCCGGGATGATGGGCGTGGCGATGTCGATGCTGAGCCTGCCGGACGACGTGGTCGGCCGGATCGGGTTCGGCGACCCCGACGAGCTGGGGCGCTCGCTGCTGGGGATGGCGGTGGACGCGGAGCCCGCGGACGGGCTCCTCCGCGGCCGGGCGAGCTGACCGCCGGGCAAGTTCCGAGACCGTGCGCGGGCCGCCCGCCCCCTGGTGAACGTGCTGCCCGCGCTGCCGGACACCCAGCAGCAGGACGGTGACCAGCCCGCGGCGCTCGC
>NZ_JBEYUS010000075.1:0-29235 GCF_040643635.1 Saccharopolyspora sp. NPDC047091 | reverse complement strand
GGCCGGGTGGGCCGGCCCGCGGCGGGATCAGCCGCCGTTGCCCTGGAGCTGCTCGAACCGGCCGACGGCGCTTTCGAGCCGCTGGAGCGCGCCGCCGAGGTTGCCGAGGTCGCCGGACTGCTGCGCGGTCCGCACCTGTTCGAGCGCGCCCTGGATGTCGTTGACGGCGCTGCGGAGTTCGGGCGTGGCCTGCTGACCGGGCGCCGGCGGCTGCTGACCGGGTTGCTGGGTCGGCGGCTGCTGAGCTTGGCCGTCGCCGGTGGCGTCGCCCGCGCCGGCGCCGAAGACCTGTTCCAGCGCCTTGGGCAGGGTTTCGGCGAAGCCGACGTTGCCGCCGAAGGAGACGAGGACGCGGGCGAGCTGCGGGTAGGAGTCCTGCTCGTTGCGCTGGATGTAGATCGGTTCGACGTAGAGCAGTCCGCCCTTGACGGGCAGGGTCAGCAGGTTGCCGAAGATCGCGTTGACGTTGGGGTTGTTGAACAGGGTCCGGTTCTCGGTGACTTCGGGGGTGGACTCCATCTGGTTCTGCACCTGGTTGGGCCCGGGGGTCTGGGTGTTGGTGGGCAGGCGCAGGACGGTGAGCTTCCCGTAGTCGCGGGGGTCGGAGGAGGCGGAGACCCAGGCGGCGAGGTTCTGCCGCCGCAGCGCGGTCAGGGCGCTGGTGAGCTGGAAGGTGGGGTTCTCCTGGCCTTCGACCTGGGCGAGCACGTAGTAGGGCGGCTGCTGGTTGCCTTCGTCGGCGGCGCCGCCTTGGCCTCCGCTGGTGGGGTCCGGGGGCACTTCCCAGAAGGTCTGCGTGGAGTAGAAGTCGGCGGGGTCGTCGACGTGGTACTCGGTGAGCAGGGAGCGCTGCACCTTGAACAGGTCTTCGGGGTAGCGGAAGTGCTCGCGCAGCTGCGGGGTGATCTCGGAGCTGGGCTTGACGACGCCGGGGAACACGCCTTCCCAGGCCTTGAGGACGGGGTCCGGCTTGGTGTCGTCGGTTTCGTAGAGCTCGACGTTGCCGTCGTAGGCGTCGACGGTGGCCTTCACCGAGTTGCGGATGTAGTTGATCTGCTGGTTGGGCTGCCGCTGGACGCCGCGGAGGGTGTCGTTGGTGGCCTCGCCGAACTCGGTGACCTCGGCGTACGGGTAGTTGTTGAGCGTGGTGTAGCCGTCGACGATCCACTTGATGCGGCCGTCGACGACGGCGGGGTACGGGTCGCCGTCGACCTTGAGCCAGGGCGCGACCTTCTGGACGCGCTCCCGCGGGTTCCGCTCGTAGATGATCTTCGAGTTGTCCCCGATGGCCTGGTTGAACAGGATGTTCCGGTCGGTGTAGTGCGCGGCGAACACGAGCCGGTTGAACCAGTTGCCGATGGGCACGCCGCCCTTGCCGGTGTAGGTGTAGGCGCTGCTGTCGGTGTCGTACTCGCGGGGCGCGTCGCCGGGGTTGCCGCCGACGATGGCGTAAGTGGAGACGAGTTCGCCGAAGTAGGACCGCGGCTGGTCCACGGGGATCTCACCGCGGCCGTTGTTGGCGACGTCGCTGACGGAGAACACCGGATAGCCGCCCTGGGTGCGGCCGTCTTCGAGGGTGGAGTCGACGCGGTCCGCGGGTGCGCTGACGAACCCGTTGCCGTGCGTGTAGACCATGTGCTGGTTGATCCACGATTGCTGGTTCGCGGCGAGCCCGGCGGTGTTGATCTCGCGGAGGGCGACCAGGTAGTCCTGCAGTTCCCCCTTGCCGTCCCGGTACCGGTCGACGTCGAGCTTGTCGGGGAAGCCGTAGAAGTTGTACTGCTGGGTGAGCTGGGTGAACGTCGCGGACAGGACGCTGGGGTCGAGCAGCCGGATGTTCGGGATGGTCCCCGCGTCGTCGGCGACCTGTTCGGGCCGGAGGTTGGTGACCCCCGGGTAGTCGTGCACCTCGACCTTGTCCTCGCCGATGTCGAAGGCCTGCCGGGTGGCGGCGATGTTGCGGCGGATGGACTCGGCTTCGCGCTGGTTGGCGTTGGGGCGCACGGAGAACTGCTCGAGCAGCGCGGGCCCGACGGCGCCGACGAGCACGCTGGAGAGCACCAGCAGCACGGTGGCGAGCGCGGGGATGCGCAGGTCGCGCAGGACCACGGCGGCGAAGAACGCGAGGGCGCAGAACACCGCGATGCACAGCAGGATCAGCTTGGCCGGCATCACGGCGTTCAGGTCGGTGTAGGTGGCACCGGTGAACAGCGGGTTCCGCTGGGACAGCAGCAGGTCGTACCGGTCGAAGAAGTAGTCGACGGCCTTGAGCAGCACGAACAGCCCGGCGAGCACGGCGAGCTGCACGCGGGTGGGCGCGGACAGCTGCCCGGCGCGACCGGCGAGCCGCACACCGCCGAAGATGTAGTGCGTGACGAGCGCGCCGATGAAGGCGACGGTGATCGCGACGAACGCCCAGGACAGCAGCCAGCGGTAGAACGGCAGCTGGAAGGTGTAGAAGCTGATGTCGTGGCCGAATTCGGGGTCGGTCTGCCCGAACGGCACGCTGTGCAGGAACAGCTGGAGGGTCTGCCAGTCGGCTTGCGCGGCGAGGCCGCCGAGGACGGCGACGGCGGCGGGGATGCCGAGCGCGAACGCCGCGGGCCGGGCGCTGATCAGGGTGCGGTACCGGGCGAGCGGGTCGTCGGGTCCGCTGATCGGCACGAACACGGGCCTGGTGCGGTAGGCGATCCACAGGTTCAGCAGCAGCACGGCGCCGAGGAACAGCGCGGCTCCGACGCCGAGGCCGATCCGGGTGAGCAGCTGGGTGGTGAACACCCCTTGGTAGCCGACTTCTCCGTACCAGAGCCAATCGACGTAGGCCCCGACCAAGCTGGACCAGATGATCAGGCCGGCGAGCACGACCACGCCGATGATCAGCAGGATCCGGCTCCGCCGGGACAGTTTCGGCATTACAGGCCGCATGGCCACAGCGCACACTCCAGGCGACGATCGACGGGCCGGGGACGACTCCCCTCGCGATGTTCAACTCTACGATGTCGTCGAGGGTTCCCCCGATCGCACTCGAATTCCGGCGAATCCGACATCCCCGCCGCTGGTCATGACGGCACCGGACGATCTCGGCGGCCCGGCGGCGGTCGGGCGCGGGACCGCCGGGTGCGGGGTGCGACGATGAGCGGCATGTCAGCCGCTCATGGTGAGGACCTCGCCGCCGCCCTGCCCGGCGCCGCCCGCGAGGTCGAAGAGTTCGTGGCCGCCGCGGGTTGGGATCAGCCCACCCAGATCTTCGCGCTGGTGCCGACCAAGGAGCTGCTGGCCGCCCAGCCGTCGCTGGCCGCCGAGCTGGACGCGGACTCGGCGATGACCCCGATCGCCCAGGAGTCGCTGCCCGCGGAGGACTTGGCGGAGGCGCTGGCCCGCATCGAGTGGCCCGAGCTGGTCGCCGGGTGCGCGCTGGTGCAGGAGATCGTGGTGCTGCCGCCGGAGGCGGAGTCCGCGCTGCCCACCGATGACGACGAGGAGGCGCGCCGCGCGGCGGCCGAGCACCCGGACCGGCAGGAGGCTCGGCTGGTGGCGGCGGTGCTGCGGGGCGGGCACGAGACCTGCGTGCTGCGGCTGCGGGAGAGCGGCGGCGACGGCGAGCTGGTGCAGGACCCGTCGCTGGCGCCGAACCTCCTGCGCGCGCTGCACGAGACCTTCACCGCGGCGTAGCGGTTCCCGGTGCGGACCGCCCTGCGCCGGGCGGTTCGCAGGGATCAGCGCATCGGCGGCCGGCCGATCGAGGACCCGGCCGACCGACGGCCCTGCCGACCGACGGCTCGCACGACCGACGACGCGGCCGATCAGGGCCGACCGATCAACGTCCGGGCCCGACCGACGCCGACATCCGGCCCGGCCGACGGCCCGGCCCGATCAGACCCGACCGATCAGTCCCGTCCCGATCAACCTCCCGGCCCGGCCCGATCAGGCCCGGCCGATCAACATCCCAGCCCGATCAACGCACCAGCCCGCCCGGCGGCCCGCCCGACCGGCGTCGCGGCCGATCGACGGCTCGCCGGATCATCGGGCGACCGCTCGACGGCCGACTCCGATCAGCAGCTGGGCGGCATCCCGCCATCGCGCATGGTGTCCAACGCCTTCGTCGCCTCGTCGAGGGTGCCGACGCGCACCAGCTGCAACCCGTCCGGCGCCTGCGACTTCGCCTCGGAGCAGTTCCCGGCGGGCACCAGGAACGTGGTCGCCCCGGCCTCCCGCGCCATGGTCATCTTGAACGGGATGCCGCCGATCGGGCCGACGTTGCCGACCGCGTCGATCTCGCCGGTGCCCGCGATGAACTTGCCGCCGTTGAGCTCGCCGGGCGTCAGCTTGTCCACGATCGCCAGCGAGAACATCAGCCCGGCGGAGGGGCCGCCGACGTCGGCGAGGCTGATCTTGATGTCGAACGGCACGTCCGGGCGGCCCACCGCGCCCACGCCGAGGAAGCCCTGCGGCCGGCCGTCGGAGCTCGCGCCCAGCGTGACCGGCACGGTGCGCTGCGGTTCGTCGCCGTGCCGGAACGTCAGCCCGACCTGCTCCCCCGGCTTGCTGGCCGCGATCGCGGCCTGCAGCGAGGGCGGGTCGGTGATCGGCTTCCCGTCGACGGCGATCAGCTGGTCGCCGGGTTCGAGCACCGCGTCGGCGGGGCTGCCGTTGACGACCGTGCCCGCCAGCACCTTCGTCGGGTAGCCCAGGTGGTGCAGCGCCGCGGTCTCCGCGTCGGTCTGCGAGTCGTTGAACGCCTGGGTGTTCTCCTGCTCGATCTGCTGCTCGGTCTTCTCCGGCGGGTAGTAGACCTCGCGCGGCGCGAGGGCGTACCGGCCGGAGACCCACAGCCCCAGCGCACCCAGCATCGACAGGTGGTCGGTCACCGACACGGTGGTCATGTTCAGGTGCCCGGCGGTCGGGTAGGTCCGCTGGCCGTCGATCCGGATGACCGGCGTGCCCGCCTCTTCGCCCAGGGTGTTGTAGGTCGGTCCCGGACCGAGCGCCACGAACGGCACCGGGGCGAACGCCCCGAGCAGTCCGAAAGCGGCCACCAGGATGACGCTGGTCAGTAACGTCCAGGTTCGACGGCTCACGAGGCGACAGGGTACGTGCCCGGCTCCGGCGCGATCTCCGGGCGGGTGATCGCCGAACGCACCCGCACGCTGCGACATCGCCGCCGCGGCGGGTCGCCGAGCGACTTATCCGGTTCGGCACGATCCGCGTACGGTGGAGGCATGAGTGACATGCCGTTCGGGTTCAGCCCGCAGGATCCCGACGACGACCGCGACAAGGGGGAGTCGTCGGAAGGGCGCTCCGGTGGCGCCGGTGGTTCCGGTCAGGACTCCGGGCAGGGGTTCGGCTTCGGCGGCGCGCTACCCGGCGGCGGCATGGGCGGCATGCCCGGCGGGATGAACTTCGACATGGGCCAGCTGGGCCAGATGTTCTCCCAGCTGGGCCAAGTGCTGAGCCACTCGGGCGGCGGCGGTTCCGGGCCGGTCAACTACGACCTGGCCAAGCAGCTCGCGGTGCAGCAGCTGCACTCGAACGAGCGCACCGAGCGGCCCAGCCAGCAGGAGGTGAAGGGCGCGCAGGACGCGGTCCACCTCGCGGAGCTGTGGCTCGACCCGACGACGGCGCTGCCCGCGGGCGCGCGCACCACGAAGGTCTGGTCGTCGGTGGACTGGGTGGAGCAGACCCTGCCGACCTGGCAGCGGCTGTGCGATCCGGTGGCGCAGCGGATGTCCACCGCCTGGATGGAGGCGCTGCCCGCGGAGGCCAAGCAGGCCGCCGGGCCGCTGCTCTCCATGCTCAGCCAGATGGGCGGGCTGGGCTTCGGCTCGCAGCTGGGCAACAGCCTCGCGCAGCTCGGCGGCGAAGTGCTGACCTCCTCGGACGTGGGCCTGCCGCTGGCGCCGGAGGGCACCGCGGCGCTGCTGCCCGCGAACGTGGCCCGGTTCGCGGAGGGCGTGGACCGGCCGCTGGACGAGGTGACCCTGTTCCTCGCGGCGCGGGAGGCGGCGCACCACCGGCTGTTCAGCCACGTGCCGTGGCTGCGGCAGCGGCTGCTGGCGACCGTCGAGGAGTTCGCGCGCGGCATCCAGGTCGACACGTCCTCGCTGGAGGACCTGGCGAGCAAGATCGACCCGACGGACCCGAGCTCGATGCAGGAGCTGATGGGCTCCAACCTCCTCGAGCCGAAGACCACGCCGGAGCAGGAAGCCGCGCTGACCAGGCTGGAGACGCTGCTCGCCCTGGTCGAGGGCTGGGTCGACGTGGTCGTCTCGGACGCACTCGGCGAACGGCTGCCCGGGGCGGGCGCGCTGAGCGAGACCATCCGCAGGCGCCGTGCGAGCGGCGGCCCGGCGGAGCAGACTTTCGCGACGCTGATCGGCCTGGAGCTGCGGCCCCGCCGGCTGCGCGACGCGGCGAACTTGTGGCGGCTGATGACCGAGCGGCACGGCCTGGACAGCCGCGACCGGGTGTGGGACCACCCCGATCTGCTGCCGGACGCCGCGGACCTGGACGAGCCGCTGGACTTCGCGGACCGCTGGGGCGGCTCCTCCGACCTGGACGACCCGATCGCGGCGATCAAGCGCGCCGAGGAGGCCGAGCAGGCCGCAGCCGCCGGTGAGCAGGACTCGAAGGGCGACCGGGACTCCGAGGACGACCGGGGCTCGAAGGACGACGAGGACGGTCCCGACTCGAAGTGACCCGACGCGACGGCGCCCCGGAAGTGTGATCTTCCGGGGCGCCGTTCCGCGTTCGGGGCCGCGCTCAGCCCTCCGGCTCACCGTCCATGGTGAGGCCGAGGTTCGCGGCCGCGGAGAGCCCTTCGAGGTAGCCGACGGCGCGTTCGGTCTTCGGGTACCGGTTGACCCACTTCCAGAAGTCGTCGCCGTGCCCCGGCACCAGCAGGTGCGCGAGTTCGTGCACCAGCACGTAGTCCAGCACCCAGCTCGGCACGTCCCGGAGCCGCTCGCTGATCCGGATGTGCCTGGTGCTGGGGGTGCAGGACGCCCAGCGGGTGCGCATCGGCGGCACCCAGCGGATCGAGCGCGGTTCGGCGCGGCCGTCGAGGTACTGCTCGGACAGTTCCCGGCTGCGTTCGGCGAGGGCGGCGTCGGAGTCGCGCGCCGGTGATCGGCGGCGGGTCTCGCTGCGCTGCAGGCGGCTGAGCATCTCCGCCACCCACTTCTTCTCCTCGGCTCTGCTCATCCGAGCCGGAAGCAGCACGACGACCTTGTCGCCGTCCCGGTACGCGCTGACCGTCTGGCGCCGTCGTTTGCTGCGACGCACCTCGACCTGCGGTTCTGCCACGAGACCTGACCTTAGCGAGTGGCACCGACGTACGGACATCGCAGTGCGGTTTTCCACATGCCTACTGCGCGTGATCACCTAACGAATTACTCCATTCCCCCTAACATGCGATCAGCTGAATGCAGTGATATCGATACGGCCACCTGTACGGTTCCTCCAGCGCGGTCCGGCCGGGCACGCGCCGTAGCGATCACAACACCAAGGAGGACGCCGTGGCCGACACCTACAACGGCTACTGCGTGAAATGCCGCGAGAAGCGCGACTTCGACGGCGAGATCACGGAGACCAACGGCCGACGGATGGCCAAGGGCACCTGCCCCGTGTGCGGGACCCGCATGACCCGCATCCTCGGCAAGGCCTGAGGATCGGTGGTGGAACCCGTGCGGCCCGGTCCTACCGGACGCCCGCCGCACGTGGGACCACGCCCCGCTCGCGTCGCGACGGGCGCGCGCCGGGGTGGGCCACGACCGAAGCGGGGCTCGGGCGCCCCACAACCGGTCGGTGAACCACTACGATGTGCTCCGGCCCCGGAATCCGAACCCCTTTCGGTGCCGGGGTGGTTCTCCTGCGCGCGGCAAAGGAGCCCTCGTGACCGACATTCCCCGCCGGGCGGCGCACCGCACCGCCAAACTGGCCAGCCTTCCGCTGGGCGTCGCGGGGCGGATGGCCGCCGGGTGGGGCAAGCGCCTCAGCGGCCACTCCGCCGACGAGATCAACGCGGAACTCTCGGCGCGCACGGCCGAGCAGCTGTTCGCGGTGCTGGGACAGCTCAAGGGCGGCGCCATGAAGTTCGGCCAAGCGCTGAGCGTGTTCGAGGCCGCGGTGCCCGACGAGATGGCCGAGCCCTACCGCGAGGCGCTGACGAAGCTCCAGTCCGCCGCTCCCCCGATGTCCGGGACCAGCGTGCGGCGGGTGCTGGAGCAGCAACTGGGGCGGACCTGGCGGGACCGCTTCGCTGAATTCGACGACGTCCCGGCCGCCGCGGCCAGCATCGGGCAGGTGCACCGCGCGGTGTGGCACGACGGCCGGGACGTCGCCGTCAAGATCCAATACCCGGGCGCGGGCGAGGCGCTGCGCTCGGACCTGCGCCAGCTGAGCCGGTTCTCCCGGCTGTTCCAGTCGCTCGCCCCCGGCGCCGAGGTGAAGCCGCTGCTGGCGGAGCTGCAGGACCGGATGGTCGAGGAGCTCGACTACCGCACCGAGGCCGACAACCAGCGCACCTTCGCCACCGCCTTCGACGGCGACGCGAACGTGCTGATCCCGAAGGTGGTGGCCAGCGCCCCGCAGGTGATGGTCTCCGAGTGGATCACCGGCACCCCGTTCTCCGCGGTCATCGCCGACGGCGAGCGGGAGCAGCGGGACCGGGCCGGGCGGCTGCTGGCCGAGTTCCACTTCTCCTCGCCCGAGCGGTCCGGATTGCTGCACGCCGACCCGCACCCGGGGAACTTCCTGCTCGCACCGGACGGCAGGCTGATCGTGCTGGACTTCGGCGCGGTCGCGCGGCTGCCCGAGGGCCTGCCCGCCGAGATGGGGCGGATGCTGCGGCTCGCGGCGCAGGGCCGCGCGGAGGAGCTGCTGGAGGTGCTGCGCGCCGACCGCTTCGTGCAGACCGGCAGCGAGCTGCGCGCCGAGGACGTGCTCGCCTACCTGGGACCGTTCACCGACCCGGTGCGCGAGGAGCGGTTCCACTTCACCCGGTCCTGGCTGCAGCGGCAGGCCGAGCGGGTCGGCGACCTGCGCAGCCCGGACTTCCGGACCGGGCGGGGGTTGAACCTACCGCCGGACTACCTGCTGATCCACCGGGTGACGCTGGGCGCGACGGGCATCCTGTGCCAGCTGGACGCCGAGTTCGAGGCCCGCGAGATCATCGAGCGCTGGCAGCCCGGCTTCGCCGATCCCGAACCCGCCGCGGACTGAGCGCCGGCCGCAGACCGAGTTCCAGTCCCGGACCGGACGCCGGCCCCGGGCTGAGCGCCGGCCCCGATCGGGATCACGGGCGCAGCGTGCCCACGTGGATCGTCTGCGCCAGCAGGTAGTGCACGTCGTCGCGGTTCCCCGCGTAGTGCGGCCCGTCCGGATCGAGCAGGGCGTCGACCGCGTCGAGGTCGGCCTGCGCGACCCGCCCCTCCGCGCCGCGGCGCAGCCATTCCAGCCTGCGCAGCACCGCGGTCATCGCCGCCCCGGACACGGGGGCCGGCCGGTCCACCAGCTGCGTCCAGGTGAGCACGCCGTCCAAGCCCGCGTCGGCCATGGCCTGCGCCCAGCCGACCTTCAGCCGCGTGGCGCCGGGCATCTGCTCGCGCATCTCGCGGAACCAGTCGGCGCGGGCGGCCGCCAGCCGCGACTCCAGGCCGGGTTCGCCGACGC
Organism: Saccharopolyspora sp. NPDC047091; assembly: GCF_040643635.1. Classification (NCBI taxonomy): domain Bacteria; kingdom Bacillati; phylum Actinomycetota; class Actinomycetes; order Pseudonocardiales; family Pseudonocardiaceae; genus Saccharopolyspora; species Saccharopolyspora sp. NPDC047091. The sequence continues at coordinate 19,566 of NZ_JBEYUS010000075.1, read as the reverse complement.
CGACGTCCCACGGCAGCACCCGCGGTTCCAGGCCCGATTCGACCAGGGCGAGCCGCCCGCCCGGGCGCACCAGCTTGACCAGCCGCCGCAGCCCCGCGAGCTGGTCCGGCAGGTGGTGCACCACGAACGAGGCGAACACCAGGTCGGCCTGGCCGACCGCGGACAGGTCACCGCGGGCCACGTCGGCCTGCACGGACAGCACCCGCACGTCCGGGCCTGCGGTGGCTGCGGTGTTGCGCGCCGCCTCCGCCAGCAGCTCCGGGGCGGAATCGACCAGGATCACCGTGCCGCCGGTGTCCCACATGGCGTCCGCGAACGCGGTCGCGGCACCACCCGCACCAGAGCCGACGTCGATCACCGTGCGGTCCTGCGGGCGGAGCAGGTCGCGCACCAGATCGGCGGTCTCCGGCCCGGCCAGCTCGTCGCCCTCGCGCAGCCGCGCGATCTTGGCGTCCCAGTCGATTCCGTCGTGCGAGTGAGCCACGATCGTGCACTCTACGGCTCGCCGGTGACCCCCTCCGCGCGGTCCGCGCGCCGCTGCGCGTAGTGCGCCAACCGGCGCCACCAGCGCCCGGCGGTGGCCTGGCGGGCCAACCGGTGCCGGTGCGCCTCGATCATCAAGTCGTGATGTCGAATCCGGGTCAGATCTTCGGGCATGAGCATTCGTCCGGTGTCCTTCGCGTGGGGTTCGAGCAGGTCGTTCAGGTGGTCTCGGGTGGGGTGGCTCATGCCGCGTTCTCCTCGGATCGGGGGCCGCGTGCGGCCGGTTCGACGGGGGCCGGGTTCTTGCGGGGGCGGCCGCGGGAGCGCTTGCGGGCGACGACCGCGCCGCGTTCGAAGATCTCGCCGCCCCAGACGCCCCACGGTTCGCCGCGGGACAGCGCGCCTTCCAGGCAGCGCTGCTTCAGCGGGCAGTGCCCGCACAGGGTCTTGGCCCGTTCCAGGTCGCCGGGGCTCTCGGCGAACCACAGGTCCGGGTCCTGCCGACAGGGCACCCCCTCGCCCTGGTCGGTGACCTCGTCCAGCAGCGCGCCGACCGCGCCGCCACCTCCGGCGTCATCAGCTCTTCGCTCGGGTGCTACCCGGACGCTGGTGGTCAACATCTCTCCTCCTGACCGTTCTGGGCAGTGCACGTGCCCGGACCGACGGTGGGGATCTCCCCAGGAACACATTCGAAATGGCGCAGATTCGCGAAGTGGAGACACGAAAGAGGCCGCGAACCCGGTTGCGGGGTTCGCGGCCTCGGAAGAAGTGCCTGGAGCGCGTCCTAGATCAGCGGATCAAGGATCGAGCTCCGCGCGAACCGGCGCGGTGCGGCCATCAGCCGGGCGGCCGCCGTCCGTGGGACGCGGCGTGGCGATGGCGCGGTCGAAACCGGGCAGGGTCGTAGTACGACCGCGGAACAGCGCGATACCCCCGGACATGAGGAGGCCAGGGGTACCGAGCTTCTGAATGCCGGTCATCGCTGCCACCTCCCCTCCGGATCGCGCCGGGTTCCGAACACCTCGGCTTGTGCTGTGCAGACTATGAGGCGCGGGAAGCGCGCCGCAACCGATTTTCCGAGATTCCGCCGAAGGCGGAGAAACTCCTGTTCAACGGCTAGTTGCGGTCGTGCTCGCGCTGGACGAGCGAGAGCACGTCGTCGCCGAACTTGCGGATCTTGCTCGCGCCGATCCCGGAGATCGCCACCAGCGCCGCCTCGTCGGACGGGCGCTGCTCGGCGATGGCGGTGAGCGTGGCATCGGTGAACACCACGTAGGCGGGGACCTTCAGCTGCCGCGCCCGGTCGCTGCGCCACGCGCGCAACCGGTCCAGCAGGCCCTCGTCCACGTCCGACGGGCAGGTCGAGCAGCGGCCCAGCTTGATGTCCATCGTGCTCACCAGCACCGACTCGCAGGTGCGGCAGCGCGGGGTGGCCTGCTTGCGGGCCGGGCCCGGCTCCGGGGTCCTGGTCTTCACCGGCATCGCGGCCGGGTGGCGTTCCGGGATGACGCCGTACAGGAACCGGCTGCGGCGGCGGTAGCGGCGCCCGTCGGCGGCCCTGGCCAGCGCCCAGGACAGGTGCAGGTGCTCGCGCGCGCGGGTGACGCCGACGTAGAGCAGCCTGCGCTCCTCCTCGACGCCCGCCTCGTCCTCGGCGTGCTGGATGGGCAGGGTGCCCTCGGCGAGCCCGACGAGGAACACCGCGTCCCACTCCAGGCCCTTCGCGGAGTGCAGCGAGGCCAGCGTGACGCCCTCCACCGTCGGCGGGTGCTGCGATTCGGCGCGCTGCTCCAGTTCCCCGACGTAGCGGGCCAGGTCGGCTTCGGGGTGGACGGCGGCGAGCTCCTCGGCGAGTTCGACGAGCGCGATCAGCGACTCCCAGCGCTCCCGCGCCGAGCCGCCCACCGGCGGTTCCTCGGTGAGCCCCACGTCGGCAAGCAGGGCCCGCACCGAACCGGGCAGGTCCTCGCCGGGCTCCTCGCCGCGGCCGGCGGCGCCGCGCAGCGCCACCACGGCCTGGCGCACCTCGGTGCGGTTGAAGAAGCGTTCGCCGCCGCGCACCTGGTACGGGATCTCGGCGTCGGACAGCGCCTTCTCGTACACCTCGGACTGGGCGTTCACCCGGAACAGGACCGCGATCTCGGACAGCGGCACGCCCCGACCGGCCAGCGCGGCGATCTTGCGGGCGATGGCCTCGGCCTCGGCCGGTTCGTGGTCGTACTCGGCGAAGTCCGGTTCCGGGCCGTCCGGGCGCTGCCCGATGAGCTTGAGCCGGGTGCCCGCGGGCCGGTCGCGGGCGGCGCCGATGACCTTGTTGGCCAGCGCCACGACCTGCGGGGTGGAGCGGTAGTCGCGCTCCAGCCGGACCACGGTCGCGTCCGGGAAGCGCTTCGGGAAGCCGACCAGCCACTTCGGGGCGGCCCCGGCGAACGAGTAGATCGTCTGGTTCGCGTCGCCGACCACGGTCAGGTCGTCGCGGTTGCCGAGCCACGCGTCGAGCACCCGCTGCTGCAGCGGGTTGACGTCCTGGTACTCGTCGACGACGAAGGAGCGGTAGCGGCCGCGGAACTCCTCGGCGACCTCCGGGTGCTCTTCGAGGATGGCGACGGTGTGCAGCAGCAGGTCGTCGAAGTCGAGCATCCGCGCGTCGTTCTTGAGCTGCTCGTAGGTGGCGAACACCTTCGCGAGCTGCTGCGGCACGACCGGCACGTCGCGGCCCGCGCGGGCGGCGGCGGTCGCGTACTGGTCGGGCGAGACCAGGCAGGACTTGGACCACTCGATCTCACCGGCGAGGTCGCGCACCGACTCCTTCTCGGTGGACACCCCCACCCGGTTCGCGGCCTGCACGACCAGCCGGAACTTGTTGTCGACCAGCGGCCACACCTGGGTGTCGTGCACCCGCGGCCAGAAGTAGCGCAGCTGCCGGAACGCGGCGGCGTGGAAGGTCTGCGCCTGCACCCCGGCCGCGCCGAGCGAGCGCAGCCGGGTCCGCATCTCACCCGCGGCGCGGGCGGTGAACGTCACGGCCAGCACCTGCTGGGGGACGACGAGGCCGAGCTGCACCAGGTGCGCGATGCGGTGCGTGATGGTGCGGGTCTTGCCGGTCCCGGCACCGGCCAGCACGCAGACCGGGCCGCGTGGTGCGGTGACCGCCGCCCGCTGCTCCGGATCGAGCCCTTCCAGCAGTCGCGGTTGATCGGCCATGTCGGGCATCCTCGCAGAACCGCCCCGCCCGGCGGCGGCAACCCCACCGCGCGCGTCGAGGCGCCCGCCCCGCCACGGCGCGCTCGGGACCTCCCCGAACGGGTGGTTGACCTGGAACGGAGGCCGTGCGGCGATGTCGTTCACCGACGAGGAGATCGAGTACCTGCTGGCGCACCCGTTGGGGCGGCTGGCGACGGTGGCCGCCGACGGCACGCCCGACGTGGTGCCGGTGGCCGTGGAGTTCGACGGAGGCGCGCTGTGGGTGGGCGGCGGCGGGACCGTCACCCGCACCCGCAAGTTCCGCAACGTCGCGGCGGGCGGCTCGGCGGTGGCGCTCGTCGTCGACGACCTGCCGTCGCTGGACCCGTTCGTCGCGCGCGGCATCCGGATCTACGGGCGCGCCGAGCAGCCGTTCGAGCGGGTCGGGATGGTCGGCCCCGGCACGTTCCTGCGCATCACGCCGACGACGTCGTGGAGCTGGAACCTGGCGGGCGAGCCGGTCGGCGAGGACTGGTACGAGGTGCGGCGCAGCACGCACGGCACCTGACGCGGGCCGAATCCCGGTAGTGCCCCGCCGCGTGCTCGGCGTCGAGCGCGGGCGGGGCACCGCCGGACGTCAGCGCGGGCCTACGCCCAGAACGCCCAGCCCTTCAGCATCCGGTGCGCGATGGACACGCTCGGCGGCAGCCGCAGGCCGGGGATGATGCCGTCCTCGGTGCGCATCGCGGCCTGCACGTCGGCGCGGGACACCCAGCGGGCCTCCTCGATCTCGCCGTCCGCGGGCCGCAGCGGCTCGGTCGGGTCGGCGATCGCGGCGAAGCCCAGCATCAGCGAGCGGGGGAACGGCCACGGCTGGCTGCCGAGGTAGCGCACCTCGGTGGCCAGCACCCCGACCTCCTCCTGGACCTCGCGCTGCACGCAGGCCTCCAGGGATTCGCCGACCTCGACGAACCCGGCCAGCACCGAGAACCGCTCCGGCGGCCACACCGGCTGCCGCGCCAGCAGCACCTGGTCGGCGCCGTCGTGGACCAGGCAGATCACGGCCGGGTCGGTGCGCGGGTACTCCTCGCGGTCGCAGCCGGAGCAGCGGCGCGCCCAGCCGACCTTGACCCGGTTCGTGGCCGCGCCGCACACCGCGCAGTAGCGGGAGTGGTCGTGCCAGTTCAGCAGCCCGACGGCGGTGGTGAGCAGGCCCGCATCGGTGTCGTCGAGCTGCGCGCCCGCGATCCGCAGGTCCTGCCAGCCCTCCTGCGCCCCGTCGCGTTCGGTGCGCAGCGCCCAGTAGGTCGTGCCGTCCTGCGCGCCGAGCAGCAGCGCGCGCGGCGTGGGCTGCTCGCCGAACATCGCGGCGTCCTCGTAGACGAGCCGCCCGTCCGGGCCGATGTGGGTGCGCCCCTTGCCGTCGACCAGCAGCACCTTGCCGGTGGTCCACTGCTCGGCGGTCGGCCCGTCCCGCAGCGGCTCCGATCGGTCCACTGTGGACCTGGACAGCAGCGGGGCCGAGTCCAGCCGGAATCCGGCGCCGTCGGCGACCGCGCACGCCTCGGTCACGGCAGCACCACCCCGCCCAGGGCCCGCAGCTGGTCGCCGATCTTCGCCGCGTCGCCGACCACGACGCCGGTGAACGCGGTCGGGGCGTACAGCTGCGCGGCCTCCGCGACCTGTTCCGCGGTGACCTCCCGCAGCCGGTCCGGGTGCGCGCTCAGCCAGCGGTGGTCCAGCCCGCAGGCGGCCAGCGTGGAGAGCATCGAGGCCAGCCCGGACTGGGAGGACGTCGAGGTCAGCAGGCCGCCGATCGCGTACTGCCGGGCCGACTCGACCTCGGCCGCGGTCGGCGGGACCAGCGCGAGGCGGCCGAACTCGTAGCGCATCTCCAGCAGCGCGGCCGCGGTGACCTCGCTGGCGGTGTCGGCGTCCACCAGGATCGTGCCGTTGCCGCGGGTGAACTCGAACGACGAGTGCGCGCCGTAGGTGTAGCCCTTGTCCTCGCGGATGTTCTCCACCAGCCGCGACGAGAAGTAGCCGCCGAAGCTGAGGTTCGCGATCTGCAGCGCCGGGTAGCGCTCGTCGGTGCGGTGCAGGCCCTGCGCGGACATCCGCAGCTGCGACTGCACCGCGCCGTCCCGGTGCACCAGCCGCACGTCGCCGCCCAGCAGCTGCGGCAGCGCGGGGAGCTCCGCGGCGGCGCCCGCCGCGTCCCACGGCGCCAGGATGCGGGTCACCTCGTCGACCACGGTGTCCGCGTCGATGTCGCCGACCAGCACCAGGGTGGAGCCGCGGGGCAGCACCGCGCGGGCGTGCAGCTCGCGCACGTCCTCCGGGCCGACCTGGCCCACGTCGGCGGCCTGCGGCACCTCGCGGACGAACGGGTGGTCGCCGTAGCGGTGCCGCTGCAACTCCTCGCGCGCGATGACGCGCGGCTGCGAACGGGCCACCGCGAGCCGCTCCACCAGGCGGTCCCGCTCCCCCGCGACCTCGTCGGCCGCGTAGGCGGCGCCGGTCAGCGCGTCGCCCAGCACCTCCAGCAGCGTGCCCAGCCCGCTGGACAGGGCGCTGCCGACGAAGCTGAGCCGCTCCGGGTCGACCACGGCGTGCAGTTCACCGCCGACGGCCGCCAGATCGGTGTCCACCTGCACCCGGTCCCGGGCGGCGGTGCCGGTCAGCACCGTCTCGGCGAGCACCTCGGCGCGCGCCGGGTGCATCGGGTCCTCGCCCGCGAACGGGATGCGCAGCCGCGCCTCGACCATCGGCACCACCCCGTGCCGGGCGGCGATCAGCCGCAGCCCGTTCGGCAGCTCGGTGTCGACCACGTCGGGGGTGCGCAGCGCGCGCGGCTCGCCCAGCGGCGGCAGCGGGCGCGGGCCCGCCTCGGTGCGGCCGATCTCCTCGGCGCTGCGGTGGGTGGCCTGGGTCATGCCGCACCTCCTGCGGAGTTCGAGTCGGGCTGCACGCGCAGGGTGGCGCGGGAGTCCGGGGTGAGGGCCTTCGCGGCGGCGGCGACCTGGTCGGCACCGACCTCGGCGATGCGCCGCGGCAGCTCCGAGATCAGCTCGGCGCGGCCGTGGATCAGCTCGGCGCTGCCCAGGTCGAGGGTGCGGGAGATGACCCGGTCGTGTTCGCGGTGCAGCGAGGCGGCCCAGCGGGACGTGACCCGGGACAGCTCCTCCGCGGTCGGGCCGCTCGCGGCGATCGACTCCAGCTCGGAGTCCACCGCGGCCACGACCCGCTCCGCGTCGACCTCCGGCGTGTGGATCGCGGTGAGGGTGAACGTGTCCGGGTCGCGGGCGTCCAGCGGCGCGCCCATCAGGCCGCAGCCCGCGTGCACGTCCACCACCAGCGGTTCCCGGTACACCATGCGCTGCTGCAGCCGGGACGCGTCGCCGTCGGTGAGCACCGCGGCCAGCACGATGTTCGCCAGGTACTGGTCCAGCTCGCCGACCGGGTCGGGCAGCCGGTGGCCCAGCGCGACCGCGGGCAGCGGCGCGTGCGGGTCGGTGTGCACGCCGGTGAGCTGCTCGGTCGGGAACGGTTCGGCGAACGACGGGCGCGACCGCACCTCGCGGGCCGGGACGTCGCCGAAGTGCCGGTGCACCAGTTCCGTCGCGTGGTCCACGTCGAAGTCACCGGCGATGGTGAGCACCGCGTTCGCCGGCGCGTAGAAGGTGTCGAAGAACGCGGCGCAGTCGTCGACCGTCGCCTGCTCCAGGTCGGTGAAGTCGCCGTACCCGTTGTGGGCGTTGGCGAAGGTGGAGTACAGCACCGGCGGCAGCAGGATCCACGGGAACCCGCCGTAGGGGCGGTTGAGGACGTTGAGCCGGATCTCCTCCTTCACCACGTCGACCTGGTTGCGCAGGTTCTCCTCGGTGAGCTTCGGCGCCCGCATCCGGTCGGCTTCCAGGAACAGCGCCCGCTCCAGCGCCGCCGACGGCAGCACCTGGAAGTAGTCGGTGTAGTCCTGGTGCGTCGAACCGTTGAACGTGCCGCCGGAGCCTTGCACGTGGCGGAAGTGCGCCAGTTTCTCCAGGCTCTCGCTGCCCTGGAACATGAGGTGCTCGAACAGGTGCGCGAAGCCGGTGCGGCCTTCCGGTTCGGAGCGGAAGCCCACGTCATAGTGCACGCTGACGCCCACGACGGGGGCTTGACCGGAGGCGCCCTGCGCCGAGTCCGGCGCGAGCACCACGCGTAGCCCGTTCGGCAGGGTGACGCGATGCAGTGGGGGTTCGACCATGCCTCGCAGCCTACGTGCGCTGGGTGACGCGCCGCGTACCCCCTTCGCTGCGCTGCGTGCCCGCCCGGTGCGAGCGGGCACGCGCCCGCGACGGCCTCCCGCGCAGGCCACGGGAGCACCGGGCCCGCGGGCCCGCACCCGCCCGGCAGCGCGGGCGACCACGCGCGGTGAGCACCGCGGACCTCGTCCGGCGACGGCCGCTCAGCCGCGGACCTGGGCGATCAGGGCGTCCACTTCGCCGCCGATGGTGCGGGCGTCCGCCGGGATGAGCGCCAGCACCTGCTCGCCCGAGCTGCCGCGTTCCACCCGGTTCAGGTAGCGCCCGTCCGGTTCCGGGTTGTCGAACCAGGACACCACCTTCGACCGGTGCTTGCGGCCGTTGCGGTCCCGCAGGTTCGCGGCGAGCTGGCCGATGCGCTGGTGCGGGGCCTTGCCGATGGCCTCGTACAGCCGCACCTGCCGGTCGCCCGTGCTGCCGCGTTCCTCGGCGACCGAGCGCAGCATGCTCGACCGGTCGAAGTCCTCCTGCTGCGGCGGCAGCAGCGAGGCCGCCGGAACCCGCACCGGGGTCTGGCTCCCCGGCCGCGCCGGGGGCAGCGTGCCCAGCAGCACCTGCGGCAGCGGCACGTTCTGGTGCACCTCGACGGTGAGCAGCCCGCCGCGGTTCGGCTCCTCGCCCGGGGCCTGCACCCCGAGCACCACCCGGTTCCCCTCGGTGAACGCGGCCAGCGCCCGCCAGCAGTGGTCGCCGCCGACCTGCGGGAACCAGATCGAATCGACCCACAGGTACGGGGTCGCGAGCACCTTCAGCGCCGCGGCGAGCGGCGGCGCGATCTCGTCGGCCACGGCCACGCCGCTCGCGTGCATCCGCCCCAGTTCGGGTTTCGCGATCCGGCTGAACTGCTCCGCGGTGTACCCGGCCGACCTGCTGCTCAACGGGAGCGCCAGCCGGTCGATCCCCAGGTACTTGAGCGCCACGTCCAGGTGCACGGGCGGCAACTGCCACGAGCCCAAAGCGGTCACTGCGTTCTCTCCCCTGTGAAGTGCAGATACCAAGCCGCCGACCCCTGGCGGTGGCCGACCGGCCCCCCGCGGCCGGTCGGCGTCGAATCACTCGCCCAGGACCGGAGGTGCGGTCTTGGGCATGTCGTTCATCCAGATGTCGTCGTGCTCCTCGAGCCACGACGGGCGCTCGTGCTCGGCGTCCTCGCCGCTCTGGCCGCGCTGACCGGCGCCGCCCATGCCGCCGCCCATGCCGCCGCGACCGGCACCGGCACCGCGCGCACCACCGGACGCGCCCGCGCCCGCACCGGCACCCGCGCCACCGACACCCGCGCGGCCGCCCGCGCCGACGCCGCCCGCACCGCGACCGGCTCCGCCCGCGCCGAGACCACCGGCGCCGCGGCCCGCGCCACCGGCGCCCGCACCGAGACCACCGATGCCGCCCGCCAGGCCGCCACCCGCACCGGCACCTCCACCACCGGTGCCGAGACCACCCGGTCCGCCGGGAACCCCACCGGCCCCGGGACCACCCGAGGGCCCCGACCACTGGCTGCCGGACCCGGACGGCGAACCGGGGAAGCTCCCGGCACCGCCACCGAAACCACCGGTTCCGCCGGAGCCGTAACCGCCACCCGGCAGTCCGCCACCACCGACGCCGCCCCCGCCGACACCGCCGCCTCCGGTGCCGATACCGCCACCGGTACCGGGACCGACGCCGTTCGCGCCGGGACCGGTGCCCCAGTCCGTACCGGCTGGCTGCGTCGCCGCGGGCGGTTCCTTCGTCGAACCGTCCGGGCCGGTGTACTGCGGCATGTTCGCGTCGACCTGGGTCAGCGTCGGGCTGTAGACCCGGCCCATCGTCTCCTGCGCGGCCTGCTCCGCCTGCTCGCGCTCCTCCATCTGCCCGAGCGCGTCCAAGCCCGCACCCGCCGGACCGAACGGGATGGACGCCGCGACACCCCGGCCGACGCTGTAGCCGTCCGGCTTGTCCACCATGTTCCGCGCCTGCCCGGCGGCCTCACCGGCGGCGTTCAAGTTGTTGCCGGTCACCTCGAAGGCGTCGGCGCTCGCCCGCATCCACTCCGAAGCGGGTTTGCCGACCTCCTTGGCCGTGTTCGCGGCCTCGCCCTCCCAGCCGCCCTCGACGATGCGCTGCACGTCCGTCGCGTAGTTCTCGCCGCGACCGCGCAGCTCCTTCGCGAACTCGATCCACACCTGGGCGACCTCGCCGACCTTGCCCTGGTCGATCGAATCCTGGTTCGTCGAGTAGATCTGCCCGTGGTCGAAACCGCCCCAGTTCACGCACTGCGTGATCGCCGGCTTGTCGAAGCCCTGGACGTCCATCCCGGAGTTCTGCCGCTGCAGCTGCGCCTGCTGCTGCTGGGCGATCCGGTTCGCCTCCTCGCCGTGCGCCTTGCGATCCTTCTCAGCCGAGCTCTCGTATCCGAGGATCTTCGAACCGGCGTTGTCGACCATGCTGAACAGGCTCATGACTCCCCCACATCATTCCGGCAACCGCGACGCGGTCTGCTCGGCGATCTTCTCGATCTCGCCGCACGGGTCGGCGACGGAGTCGCGCATGTAGGCGGTGAGCTGGTAGAGAGCGACGCCGCCGCCAGCGGGAACGACGGTGATGCACGCCCCCTGACCGGTGAACCCCGGAGCGATCATCCTCGCAGAGTCCCGGCCCGCGATGTTGATGTGTTCGTACGAGTCGTACGAACCACCTTTTTCCAGGCTCTGAACAGTCTCGTCCGCGTTCTTCTGCAACGCGATGTCCATCTTCTCGCCGTTCCAGGTGCAACCCGGCTGGAAGCTCACTTGCGTAAACTCCTCGGCTTGCGTCGAGACGCCGTAAGAGGACAGCTCATCGGACTTGAAGAACGTGCACGGATCGAAGTTCTCCAGCGCAGCAGAATCGGACGATGTCGGCGATCCAGCCCCATCGCCGCTACCGCCCGAATCGGAGCCCAACGCGCAAGACGAGAGCCCGAACAAGGAAAGGGCCGCGGCGGCCGCAATCAGAGGACGGGGAACATTAATCACTGCATACCTCGCCTAAGATCGTCAGAATTCTGCTCATCGGTGGCACGGTAATCACGGGCAGCCCCGCGAAACGCGTCAGCCTGCTTTTGGAGCTCTTCCTGGAGGTTTCGAACCAATTCCGCCGCACCTGAGTTGCTATCAGTCGCTTTGTCCTGAAAACGTTGAGCAAGCTGCTGGCCATCGGGGTAATCACCCAGACCCTTGACGACGCTCAACGCCTGCGTCTTCTTCAGCAGCTTCTGCAGCGCTTCGATCTCCTCTTCCACCCGCTTGGCCGCTTCTTCGGCGACCTGAGGGTCGAGGGCGAGCTTGCCCGCGCTGACCTGTTGGTTGATCGACTGCGTCTGGGCGCCGATCGCCTTCAGACCTTCCTTCGCCGCGGCGAAGCCGCCCGCCTCTGCGCTTGCCATCCCCAGGCCCCTCTGGACTCCGATGATCTCCCCAGTGAACGGAAGACACTTTAGCGCGACGCCGCTCCGATGGTCACTGGTTCGGGCGAACCGGGCGGCTTCCGGTACGCGGCGAAGCAGGTGCACAACCGGTCGGCGAAGGCGGGCAGCGCGTCCCGCAGGTGCGCGAGGTCGACGGCCGCCCCGCGGGCGCGGTACCAGTGCACCTCGGGCGCGTCCGCGGTGCCGAGCTCGGCGCACGCCGCGAGCCACCGGTCGGCCTCGCCGAGCACCAGGGCGTAGGGCAGCGGACGGAAGCACCCCGATTCCCGATCGGCGGCGCGCGGGTCCACGGCTCCGGAAGCCAGCTGTTCCCCCAGGCCGCGCAGGTGCGCGGCCAGCACGGCACCCCGGGTGGTGCGGGCGGGCAGCGACCGGGACGCGGCGGTGAGCACGGCGCCGCCGACGGCCACCGCGATGCCGATCAGCCCCAGCCGTCCGGTGAGCGCCAGCAGCACCGCGAGCAGCACTCCGGCCGCCGCGACGCCGAGCCCGCCCCACCAGAGCAGGTTCCGCGCGGCATCCGGCCTGCGCGAGGTCCAGCCCCGTTCGACGACCTCCGCGTAGAGCGCCTCCCGCACCGGCGCCAGGTCGCCGCGACCGAGCTCCGCCAGCACCACCTGATCGCGGTCCCCCACCAGGAGGTCGTGCACCGCCCGTTCGTGATCGCGCAGCGCGCCGTCCGCCGGGTTGCGCCGCACGATGCGCCAGTCCCCGCCGAGCTCCTCGATCCCCAGGTAGTTGCGCACCGCGAGGTCCACGACGGTGCCCGCGACGTCGACGAGTTCCGCCCGGCCGCCGCGGACGGTGCCGACGTGGCCGGGCAGCACCCCGTCCGGCGAGGAGAAGGTCGTGCCCCCGGCGGTCGTGGTCAGCAGCTCGACCGGCCCGGTCGCGGCGGCGGCCACCCCGGCGTCCCGGCGGCGCAGGTACCGCAGCACCCCGAGCGCACCGACCAGCAGCAGCCCGACCCCGATGACGCCCGCGAGGGCTCCCGAGTTCGGCGAGAACGCGTAGGCCGGGTCGAAGGGCCGCTCGACGACCGCGTTGGACGGCACCGCACCGGCGGGCACCCGGATCGACAGCACCAGTCGTTCACCGGGGGCGAGGCCGAACTGGAGGACCTGCACCTGCTGGGCGCGCCCGATCTCGTACCGGCCGCAGCGCTCGCCACTGCCGACCGGTCCGGCCAGGCAGGTGATGTCCTGCGGCACCTGCGGGGCGAGCAGCGATGCGGAGATCCGGTCGACCGGCACGTCCCAGCCGCCGGAGAACGACCAGCGGACCTCCTGGGACTCCCCGTCGTCGGCGACGGCGCCGCGGACCGCGTACCGGAACGTCGCCTCGCCGGGCCGGAGGACGAGCCGCGCCGCGTCCGGACCGACCTGCACGTCCCCGCCGTCGAGCCGCACGTCGGCGAGGGTGAACACGCGGTCGGTGCCGTCGGCGGCGGGCTGCCGCAGCGGGATCGTGCGGTGCACCGGGTTCCCGTCGGGCACGGTGATCCGCTCGGTGACGGTGAGCGCGCCGTCCCGTTCCAGCTTGGCCCGCACCTCGGTCGCGGCGGTGCCGGGCAGCACGTTCACCGGTTGCGCGGCGGCGGCCGGGGCGGCCGCGAGCATCCCCGCGATCAGCACCGCGGCGGCTCTGAGCAGCGAGGTCGGCGAGGGTTTCCCACCTCGCCTCGCACGCGGTTTCCGAAACACGGCACGACCCTAGCCGCGCCTGGTTACGCTCGATCTCCGTCCGACCCGATCAGCCGACCAGCGGAGGAGCCGACCGATGACGGGAAGCGCCGAGGTCCGCCGAGCCGCGCGCGGTGGCCGCGCCGCGGACACCGGCAGACCGTCCACATCGGACTCTCGTTGGCCGGGGCGGGCCGTTCCCCGCAGGACCGCGCAGGCCACTCCGGCGCACCGCGGTGCGCCGGTGCGCACCGCCGACGCACCCCCGCCCGCTCCGAAGCGGAACGATCAGCGCACCGGGCATGGTCCCGGCACCGCTAAGCTCGGTGCGCTCCAGTCGTCGGTGAAGCCGGGAGATCGGTCATGACGCAGCCACAGCCCCCGTGGGGCGAGCGCCCGGTGGGTCCGCCGCCGGCCGCGCAACCGCTGCCGCCGACCGAATCCGGTGGCGCGCCGGGACCGCACTACCTCCCGCCGCAGCTGCCGCCTCCGCAGCAACCCGACCAGCAGTGGTCCCGCCAGCAGTGGAACGCACCCCGCCAGGACGACCAGCAGTGGGGCGGCACCCAGCAGACGGCCCAGCAGCCCGGTCAGCAGTGGGGCGGGCAGTGGACGGGGCAGCAGTGGACGGGCGCCCCGCCCTGGCAGCGCACCGGCGGGCACCCGCCCGCGCCTCCGCCGCGCAAGTCGCCGTGGGCCCTGGTGCTGGCGCTGGTGATCACCGGGCTGTTCCTGGTCGGCGTGGGCACGATCAGCGTCAACGCGCTCACCAACCGCCCCACCGCCGCCGACTACCCCACCCCGGCGCGCGAGACGGGCGACGGTTCGGCGAACTCCACGACCTCCGCCGCGCCGACCAGCGAACCGACCAGCAGCTCCGAACCCACCAGCTCCACCGAGCCGACCACGTCCGCCTCGGTCGACTCGACCCCGGCGCACTCGGTGGCGGCGCTCGGCGACAACCCGATCAACATCAGCGGCAACGGCGCGGTGAACACCCCCTGCCCGCTGCCGCCGTTCGCCACCGACACGGCCTCGCAGTCCGCGTACTACGAGGCGGCGCTGCCCTGCCTGATGGAGATGTGGACCCCGGCGCTGGAGGAGGCGAACCTGCCGGTGCGGATGCCGACCGTGGTCACCACCGACAGCACCGTCACCAGTCCCTGCGGCACCCGCACCTGGGACCAGACCGCGATGTACTGCCCCGGCAACAACACGATCTACATGACGGCCCGCTACTACGCCGACAAGGAAGGCCGCACCGAGCCGGGCGTGTTCCTCGGTCAGTTCGCGCACGAGTTCGGGCACGCGGTGCAGAGCATGAGCGGCATCAACGAGGCCTACACGAAGTCCTCGTACGAGGCGAACGGCACCAGCCCGCAGGGCCTGGAGCTGACGCGCCGCTCCGAGCTGCAGGCCACCTGCTACGGCGGGATGGCGCTGGCGTCGTTCCAGAACGGCGGGATGGACAACGACATCATCTTCGCCGCGCTGGCCGACGCCCGCGGCCGCGGCGACGAGTACAACCCGCAGCCCGACCACGGCAGCGTCGCCACCAACACGGCCTGGGTGGACCAGGGCTTCTACAAGAACCGCGTCACCGAGTGCAACACCTGGCTCGCCGACCCGGACCAGGTGGACTGACCCTCCCACCACGCGCGCCGATCAAGGACCTGCCCGGTGGGTCATGTCCGTTTCCCGTCAGCGGCGAAGCCGCTGAGCAGCGACCACGCACGCAACCGGACCACCCGCGGGTTCTCAGCGGCTTCCTCGCGAGGACGGCGATTTCGCTGTGCACGGACCGGTACATGAGAAATCGCGGCCACGCGGAAACGCGGCAGCGAGGAGTCCGCTGAGGTTCCGCTACCTCAGTGCTGAGCAGCTGAAGCGGAGATTCCGAGCGGTCAGCCGAGGGCTCGGGGTCTGGTGATCAGGAGGGCGTAGCCGCCGCCCGCGATGGCGGCGAGGGTGCCGAGCACCCAGCTGGCGCGCGAGTGCAATCCGCCGCTCTCGGCACCGGCGCCGGGCCGGACCGAGTCGCCGCGGGCGGGAACCTGCACCTGCATGGTCTGGCCCTCGGTGTGCCCGCAGCCGTCCAGCCGCAGCTGCCGCGTCTCGCCGTCCACCCGCACTTCGACGAGGTCGCCTTCGGACGCCTTGCCGCACGGGGTGGATTCGAGCACGGTCGCGGTGGCCGGTTGCGCACCGCCGTCGGCCGAGCCGATGTTCGGCAGCCGCCACCAGGAGAACGCCACCACGACGATCCCGAGCAGGCCCAGTGCCACCAGGATCAGCGCCACCGATGCCGAACCGCCTCGTCGCCTCACACCGCAATGTTGCCAGAACTCCGGGAAACGCTGTCGCAGCCCGGGGTTCGGCTCGGGTCATGGCTCGACGGGGGTGACCTTCTTGACGTAGAGCAGCCGGTCGCCGTCCTCGATGGCGTCGGCTTCGGGTGCGTCCACCCGGTACAGGTTCCCGTCGCGGACGACGCCGAGGACGATGTCCGGCAGGTGCCGCGGTGAGCCGCCGACTTCGAGCGGTTCGACTTCGCGTTCCGCTATGGCGAGGCCGGCATCGGGCGTCAGCAGGTCCTCGAACATCTCCACCACGGACGGCGTGGTGGTGGCCATGCCGAGCAGCCTGCCCGCGGTCTCGCTGGAGACGACGACGGAGTCGGCGCCGGATTGGCGCAGCAGGTGGACGTTCTCCGCTTCCCGCACCGCCGCGACGAGTTGCGCCTTCGGCGCCAGTTCCCGGGCGGTGAGGGTGACGAGGACGGCGGTGTCGTCGCGGGCGGGGGCGACGACGATGGCGCGCGCCCGGGTCGCGCCCGCGACGCGCAGCACGTCGGACCGGGTACCGGAGCCGTTGACGGTGACGAGCCCCAGCGAGGACGCCGTTTCCAGTGCCGCGTGATCGGTGTCCACGACGACGATCCGCTGCGGGTCGGCGCCGTCGCCGAGCAGCGCGGTGACCGCGGAGCGGCCCTTCGTCCCGTACCCGATGACGACCACGTGGTCGCGCACCTTCGTCCTCCAGTGTTGGATCTTGAACGCTTGCCGGGATCGTTCGGTGAGCACCTCGAGGGTGGTGCCGACCAGCACGATCAGGAACAGCACCCGCAGCGGGGTGATGACGAGGACGTTGACCAGCCGGGCCAGCGGGCTGACCGGGGTGATGTCCCCGTAGCCGGTGGTCGACAGCGACACCGTCGCGTAGTAGACCACGTCGAGCAGGCTCAGCTCGCCGCCCGCGGTGTCCCGGTAGCCGTCGCGGCCGACGTAGACGATGGCGACGGTGGCGGCCAGCGCGAGGGTGGCACCGATGATGCGCCGCACGATGGACTGCACCGGGCTGACCGCGGCCTCCGGCATCCGGATCACGCCGACGAGCGTGTGGTCCGGCCGGTCGGTGAGCCGTTCGGTGCGCGGGAGCCGCATCCGCCCGCCGATCAGGTGGCCGGCGCGAGCGGTCCCGCCGCGCTTCACCACGGCGCCGCCTCGCGCCCGGTTTCGGCGTCTTCGCCCACGATTCCCCCGATTTCCGCTGGATCTGCTGCCGCCGAACATAACCCGAGGGGAAGGCGTGCACCGCGAGACCTCCCGTGCTCCGGGTCACCACGGGCATTGCCCGGAGGCGGTGCATCGTGCAACGCTGCGGCGCATGACTTTCCCCCGTTCGGCGCAGCTGCTGTCCGGTGTGCTCGCCACCGCCGGGGTGCTGCACTTCGCGAAGCCGGCACCGTTCGACTCCATCGTGCCGAAGCAGCTGCCCGGCTCCGCCCGCACCTGGACGCACCTGTCCGGCGTCGCGGAGCTCGGTTGCGCGGCGGCGGTGGCGCATCCGCGGACGCGCAGGTGGGGCGCGCTGCTCACCGCCGGGTTGTTCATCGCCGTGTTCCCGGCGAACGTGCAGATGGCGTGGGACTTCCGGCGCAAACCGCTGCCGCAGCGGGCCATCGCCTACGGCAGGCTCCCGTTGCAACTACCGCTCATCGCGTGGGCCCTGCGAGTTCGCTCGGGCGCAATCAAATAGCCACCGGACGTAGTCCACGACGGGTCGACCGGTTTACCATCTTCCGGTGCAGCAGCTTGAGCACGCCGCCGACGCGCTCGGCTGGCAAGGTCATCTGGTTCCGCACGTCGAGGTGCTCGGAGCGCGGTTCGCGGCCGTGACCCGCATCCGGCGGGACGTGCACCTCTGGCGCCGGGAGCACGGCTGGGCCCCGGAGGACGATCCGATGTGGTTCCGGTCCTGGTCGCAGCCGTCCATGCACGACCACCTGCCGGTCGCGGCCGTCGACGTCGTGGGCATCCTCGTTCCGGTGCGCAAGGCGAAGCACGGGCCGCGGGCGTGCGGCACGTTGATGACGCTCGCGCCGTGCAGCGTCGTGCTGCCGCGCGGACACCCGTACCGGCCGTGGCCGATGACCGAACTGGACTACTACGGCATCGGCGTGGTGGCCGACCACGGCGCGGAACCGTCCGAAGTGCTGCTGCCCCCGGAGGACCGCTCCCCCGAGTTCAGCTCGTCGCTGTTCGGCCGCTGGCTGCAGGAAGTGCTGTATTCCCTGGTGCTGCAACGGGATCCGGAGCTGGCGGAGAACCCGACGGGTTCCTGATCCCGCGCAGCGGCGGGCCCGTCGGCACCGCCGCCGGTTCGGGGCGATCAGGACAGCACGTACTCGTGCCAGTTCATCCCGTGCGGGTTCCAGCCCAGCCCGCGGCCTTCCTTCGCGGCCCGCAGCGCCTGCATGGTGTGCGGCCAGCGGCGGATCACGTTGGCGACCGCGACCGGGGTCATCAGCTCGCTGGTGCGCCGGTGGTCACCGGGCCCGAGGAACGCGATTCCCCCTGCGGTGGACAGGATGTCGGTGAGCGGCGCCTGCCCGGACAACGTGGTCTTCTCCACGCTGATCAGCGTGTTCGGGTGCAGGTCCGGGGGCCAGGTGCGCCGGTCCAGGTCGGCGGCGACGGGCTGGTCGCAGTTGCCGCAGCGGCACTCGAACTCACCGGTCCAGCCGTGCTTCGCCCAGGACCACACGACGCTGCCGCCCGGTTCCAGGTCAGACAGCGCCGCGACGTGCGGCCAGGCGCCGACGACCGCGTTGAGCATGGTGCGCTTGGTGGGCCGGGATTCGCCGCCGGGGCCGGTGAACGACCAGGTGCCCGCGGCGTCGCGGCTCACCCGGACCAGCGGCACGCGCAGCGACAGCACGTCGGTGTCGACGACGACTTCCGCCTCGGGCGGGGTGTTGAGCTTCCACTCCGTGTTCTGATCCATCCCGAGAATGTTCATGCGTCCGAACGGGCTACGACAAGATCCGCCACCCGAAGGTGTGGATCTCAGCCGTGTCGTGGACGGTCTCGACCCGTTCGTGCCTCACACGTCCGGTACTGAGGTGAGCAGCGCGCGCAGCCCGTCCCCGTCGAACAGGTCCGCGGGGCTGAGCGTGGTGTCGTGCCGGACGTAGTGGAACGCGGCGCGCACCCGCTCCAGCGGCACGTCCGCCAGCTCCGCCCACGCGAGCCGGTACGCGGCCAGCTGCACCGCCAGCGCGGGCACCTGGTCGTCGGCGGGGACCGCACCGGTCTTCCAGTCCAGCACCGTCCAGCCGCCGTCGGCGTCGGCGAACACGGCGTCCATCCGGCCGCGCAGCACGACGCCTTCGACCTGGGTCTCGAACGGCACCTCCACGCGGTGCGGCACCCGGTCGGCCCAGGAACCGCCCAGGAACGCCTCCTGGAGCCCGGCGAGGTCCTCCCGCGGCGGCGCGGTCTCGTCGGCGGCACCGGGGAGTTCGTCCACGTCGAGCAGCGCGCTGGAGGTGAACCGGTGCTCCAGCCAGGCGTGGAACGCGGTGCCGCGGCGCGCCATCGGGTTCGGCGGCATCGGCAGCGGCCTGCGCAGCCTGCGCGCGAGCGCCTCCGGGTCGGCGGCGAGCTCGACGAGGCGGCTGACCGAGAGGTGGCCGGGCAGCACGACCTGTTCGCGGCGGCGGGCGGCGGCCTCGCGCTCGGCGAGCAGCACGTCGACGTCGCGGGCCCAGTCGAGCTCCTCCGGGTCGGCCTCGGTGTCGGGGGCGTCGTCGGGCGGGCCCGGTTCGCCGGGGAGTGCGGCCGCCGCGGGGGATTCGGGCTCGTCCGGGAAGCCCGGCTCGACCAGGAATTCCGGCTCCTCGGGAAAGTCCGGCTCCTCGGGGAGATCCGGCGCCTCGGGGAGATCCGGCGCCTCGGGGAATTCCGGCTCCTCGGGGAGGTCGGGTTCCTCGGGCAGGACGAAGTCGTCGGGTTCGCCGTGGAACCCGGGTTCCGCCTGCGGGATCTCGGGCTCGCCGCCGGGATCGGGTTCGTCGAGGAACTCGGGTTCCGCCGGGAAGTCCGGCTCTTCCGGGAAGTCCGGCTCCGCCGGGAGTTCGGGTTCGGCGCGGGCGATCCCGGCTGCCACCGCGGTCACGGTCAGCGGC
>NZ_JBEYUS010000074.1:0-31418 GCF_040643635.1 Saccharopolyspora sp. NPDC047091 | reverse complement strand
CCGCGAACTCGCCGAGCCGGACCTGCTGCGCGAGCTGGAGCGGCTGCACCGCACCCGCAACGAGACGTTCCTGCACGGAGCGCCGGACGCGCTGCCTGCCGAGGATGCCGCGGGCGAAGCCGACCATCGCCTCGCCGTCCCCGGTGAGCTCCACGGTGTGGCTGTCGCGGATCAGCAGCGAGCGACCCACCGCCGCCTCCAGCTTGCGCACGTGCTGGCTCACCGCGGGCTGCCCGAGACCGAGGGCGCGCGCGGCTCGGCTGAAGCCTCCTGAATCGGCCACTGCCAGGAACGTCCGCAACCACACGGGATCCAACACAGGTCCGGGACATTACCACCGGGCCGCGGCGGCGAGTCCGCCGGAGGCACCGGCGGCCGTCCGGCGCGCCCGGCCGCCGGCGGAGCCGACGAGCGGCCGGTGCCTGGGGAAACGCGGCCGATCCGAGGAAACCGGCCCCGGGAAGGTTCCGCACCACGGAAGCCCCGAGCCGAGCGGTCAGGGCTTCACCTGCTCGGCCACGAGCCTCCCGTTCGCGTCGAGGCCTTGCACGACGACGCCGTCGCCGACGGAGGTGGCCGACACGATCATCTCCATCGGAGTGGCGAGCACGTCGGACCTCTCCCCGGAGAACCAGTCCACCCGGTCCGGTTCGTCCTCGCGACGAGCGAAGGCGATGATCTCCCCGTCCCCGTCCGCCACGACGACCGGCCGTCCCGTGTGCTCGGTCGCGACGTCCGTCCACTCGCCGGGCCACGTGTTGGGCGCGTCCCGCTCGGAGATCTTCCGCAGCGAGGTCGCGAGATCCCGGGCGAACAGCTGCAGCCGTCCGCTCCCGTCCAGCGCCGGTCGCGGTGTGGTGTCCAGGTCGGTGGTCTTGCCGCCGACGCGCTGGCAACCGAAAGCGTCCGGGTCGACGCGCTTGTACTGCGCGCAGGTGTGCACCCGCCGGTCCTCGCCGAGCCCGAAGATCCGCAGGGCGCGGTTGCGGTCCAGGACCGCCTCCGGATCATCCCGCAGGACGAAGTCGTCCGAGCCGGGCACCTCCGACGGTTTCCAGTCGGTCCGGTCCCCGATCTGGTGGAGGTGCCCCTCTTCGTCCCGCGCGAACACGGCGAGCCTTCCCTCGAAGTCGCGCACCACCGCCGGGGTGCCGACGAACCCGGTCCCGATGTCCGACCACACGCGTGCGGGGGCCTCCCCGCCGACGTCCGCGTTGAAGGACAGCGTCCCGGAATCGTCGATCACGAATCCCACCAGCGTGCCGTCCCACGCCGGGATGATGATCGGGTCCTCCCGCACCGACGTGCCGAGATCCACCGGGTCCGGAACGGGCGCGCTGCGCGGTGATTCCTGGACGTAGCGCTGCACCTTGCCCGTCGCGCTGCGCACGAGCGTGACCAGCGCCTCCCCTCCCGGCACCTGAGCCGTGGCGGCGCCTTCCGCCGGGCAACGCGTCGACGAGCAGGCACCGGCCGGAACGCTCCCGGGCGGGGACGGCACCGGATCCGGCCGCGGCAACGGTTCCACCCCGCCGGACGCGGTCGGGGCGGCCGCCCCGCCTTCCGGAACACGGGCCGGCCCGACCTGGGACGCCCAGATCATCCCCGCGACGATCGCGGGCACCAGCACGCCCGCCGCCACGACCACTGCCATACCGGAACGGCCGAGCGTCCGGGTCCGCTTCCGCCGGCGCGGCGCACCGCCGTCGCCGACCGCGCGGGCGGCGCCACGCCGGTGGTACGCACCGCGATCGCGGAGGTAGCCGTCCTCCGGCGGGAGGTCCCGGCCGACCGCCGCCCCGACCGGGCGCTGGTCGAAGGCGTCCAGCAACGCGCGGTGGTACCCGGCCAGTTCGGCGGCGCCCACCGCTTCGCGCAGGTGGTCGCCGACGACCTCGTGCACCCGGATCACGGGCGTGCGGTCGAGCCAGCACTGCTGCACCAGCCCGAGTTCGCCCATCCTGGAGACGAGCGCGTCGACCTTCTCCGAGCACAGCCTGCCGGTGTGCGTCCAGTAGGTCCGCAGCGTCTCCAGCGGGACGAGGGAGTCCTCCGGGAAGATCGCGAGTTCACGGCACCGCGGGGCGTGCTCGTCGCCGAGCAGCGACATGTTCAGCTCGATCACCGCGGCCGCGGCGTCGAAGCGCTGCTCCGCGTGGGTGCGGTCCACGCTCCGCGCACCGCCCGCGATCCGGTCGGCGACGAGCTGCGCCGCTTCCTGGATCGAGTGGTCGGGGTGCAGGCGGCACACCGCGCGGTTCGCCAGCGACAGCAGCGCGGGCCACGCCTGGGTGCGGTCCAGCAGCGGGGCGGCGTGGTCCGGGTGGTGGTGCGGCCATCCGGCGCAGAGCGCTGCGCGGGCCTGGTCGGGTTTCATCCTCCCGACCCGCACCTCCGCGGCTCCCGGCGGGAGGACGTCCGGGAACCGGGTGGTCACCAGTCGTCGGCACGCCCCCACCGGCACGAACGGGTCCAGCTGCGACTTCCGCCAGACGTCGTCGACGAGGACCAGGCACCGCTTTCCCGACAGCAGCTGCGCGAGGTGCTCGCCCGCGAGCTGCGGATCGGTGAACGACGGGCGGGTGCCGGACAGCCGCTGCGCCAGGTCGTTGATCTTGCCGGCCAGGTCCGGGCCACCGACGTCCCGACCGGCCGTCACCCACAGCACTCCGTCGGGGAACGTCTCGTGCAGCCGTTCGTCCACGCACACGGCGGCGGCGAGCGTGGTCTTGCCGTACCCGCTGCCACCGAGCACCCCGACCGATGGCTGCGAGCGCTCCGGTGAATCGCCGCACAAGGCCGCGATCACCTCGTCGAGCAATTCCGGGCGGGGCACGAGCGCGTGCCCCGCCAATGGCAGCGCTTCGACTCCACCGGTGCCGACCGCGGCCACTCCGGAGGTGGTGAACGTGATGTCCCCGAAAAGCGTGCCGACCTGCACGGCCTGCCCGAAGCGACCGCTGATCCGGTTCGAGTTCGACACCCCCTCGTCGCCGTCTCCCGAACGGTGCAGATCTTCCGACTTCTCCGACAAGAATCCGTTCTCCCTCTCCGCGGGCCCGCACGGCCCGCATGTCCGGCTCGGTGCCCCGGATTCGCCCTGGTTCGGCGGCGGATCGGCCGGGCACTCACACGCCCTCCACCGCACCCGACCCGCAGTACGGACCAGGTCAGCGGCGTTCGCACCCGCCGACCCGAGCGACGGGTCCTCCCACTCGCGAGGCCGCCATCGGCGGTGATCGAGCCCGGCCCACCCCGAACGGGCCGGGCTCGATTCCCCGAGGTGAGCACGCCCCCGACCGTTCGCCGGGAACCGCTTCCGAAGAACACCGGGGAATCCGACCTGTCGATCCCCGATTCGTCCAGTGAACTGACCACCAGCACACCGCCGCCGCACTTTTCCTCGACAGTTCGACGAGCGGTATCCATCAGGAGACGAGCGGCAATTCTGCTGCGCCCAGCGGTCGTCACACCGAATTTTTCCACCCGCGCGGAAATCGTTCGCCACATTCCGCGGAACTTCAGACTCCGCAATTTCGCACTATTCATCGCCGCTCATCTCGCACATCCCGCGCAATCGCGCATGGGCACCCCGGGCGGCGTTCACGCGACGGGCCCGGCGCGCCCACGCTCCCGGATGGTGGGACGCCATCGAGTCCGGGACTAGCCGCACCGGTGGCCGCGTTGATCGCGGCGACCGGAACGAGCGGACTGGAGGGCGCCGTGCCTGAGCTGGAGAAACCCCTGCGCAGACTGGGATTCCTGACCATCGGGCTGTTCGACGGGGACGATCCGCGCCCCGGCCACGAGCGGACGCTGGAGATCGTCGAGCTCGGCGAGCGGCTCGGCTTCGACATCGCGTGGCTGCGGCACCGCCACCTGCAGTACGGCATCTCCTCCCCCACCGCGGTGCTCGCCGCGCTGACCCAGCGCACCAGCCGGATCGACCTGGGCACCGCGGTGATCCCGCTGGGCTGGGAGAACCCGCTGCGACTGGCGGAGGACCTGGCGACGGTGGACGTGCTCTCCGGCGGGCGGCTGAACCCGGGGGTGAGCGCGGGGCCGCCGATGCACTTCGACCGGGTCCGCGCGGCGCTGTACCCGGACACCGCCGAAGCGGAGGACCTCGGCTACGGCCGGGCCGAGCGGCTGCTGGACTTCCTCGGCGGCGCACCGGTCACCGACTTCAACGGCACCGAGGGCATCGAGGTGTTCTCGGACCGGGTGCAGCCGCACTCGCCGGGCCTGGCCGGGCGCACCTGGTACGGCGGCGGCAGCCTGCGCTCCGCCGAATGGGCCGGACGGCGGGGGCTGAACCTGCTGGTCAGCAACGTGGTGCAGGCGGAGTCCTCGACGGACTTCGAGCAGGTCCAGCTGTCGCTGATCGAGCGGTTCCGCGCGCACCACCCGGACGGCGAGCGGGCCCGCGTCTCGCAGGGCCTGGTGGTGATCCCCACCGACGGCGCCACGCCCGCGCAGCGCGCCAAGTACGCGCGCTACGCGGCGGAGCGGCTGCCGCGCACCGCCACCACGCACGGCCCGGCCCGGATGCTGTACGCGCCGGACCTGGTGGGCGAGTCGGCGGAGCTGGCCGAGCGGCTCGCCGCGCACGCCGCGTTCCGCGCGGTCGACGAGGTGTCCTTCGCACTGCCGTTCACCTTCGAGCACGAGGACTACGTGCAGATCCTCACCGACATGGCCACGAAGCTGGCGCCCGCGCTGGGGTGGCGGCCGCCGGGCTGAGCCGGCACCGCGGCGCCGGCGATCCCGGTTGAACGGCCCGGTCACCGCGTCCAGGATGACCGGCATGAGCCTCCGCCTGCGCGCGCTGGAACGCGATGACCTGCCGTTCGTGCACGGGTTGACGAACAACTCGCGGATCATGACCTACTGGTTCGAGGAGCCCTACGAGGCGCTGGTCGAGTTGCAGGACATCTACGACCGGCACATCCACGACACCCGGGAGCGCCGCTTCGTGATCGAGGTGGACGGCGAGCGCGGTGGCCTGGTGGAACTCGTGGAGATCGACTACATCCACCGCAACGCCGAGTTCCAGATCATCGTCGCCCCCGACCACCAGGGGCGCGGCCTGGCCGCGGAGGCGACCCGGCAGGCGCTGACCTACGCGTTCGCGGTGCTCAACATGCACAAGATCTACCTGCTGGTGAGCACCGAGAACGTCAAGGCGGTCCACGTCTACGAGAAGCTCGGCTTCCGCACCGAGGGCGAGCTCCGCGAGGAGTTCTTCGCGGGCGGCCACTACCACAACGCCCTCCGCATGAGCATCTTCCAGCGCGACCACCTGGCGTGAGCCCGCCCGATCAGCCCGCGTTCTCCGGGTCGAGCGGCGGCCGGGAGAGGACGAGCTTGGTGGTGCGCGCCGCGTACGCGGCGGGGGCGTCGTCCCAGTCGGCGGTGCGGGTGGTGACGCGTTCGGCGGGGAACCCGGTGCGCCGCAGGAAGTCCAGCAGCTCGGGCAGGGCCGCGCGGGCGTGCGACACCCCGACGCGGAGGGTGCCGTCGGTGGCGTACATGCGCATCAGCGGCACCCTGGTCCCCGATCCCACGTAGTAGCCGACCGCGGTGCATTCCCCGCCGGGTGCCAGTGCGCGCAGTGCGCGGCGGAGCCCGGCGGGACGCGAGGTCGCTTCCACGACCACGTCGTAGCCGGTCCCGCCGCGCCTCGCCGGGTGCGCACGCGCACCGAGGGATTCGGCGATCGCCCGCCGCTCCGGGTCGTCGTCGAGGTAGTCGACGGCGGTGGCACCGTGCGCGGCGGCGAGACCGGCCGCGTACAGGCCGATGCTCTTCGCACCGCCGCCGAGGACCAGCACCGAACCCCCTTCGCGAGCGGTGAGGCCGGGGACGACGGCGCGCCAGGCGTCGGCGAGGTTGTCGCTCGCGGCGGCGACCCGCGCCGAAGGCACCTCGTCGGGCACCGGTACCAGCATGTGCTCGGCGAACGGGACGCGAATCCGGTCGGCGACCATGCCGCCCCACGCCCCGCTGGCGGGCCCGAACCCGTACGCGGCGAGGGTTCCGGCGCCGACGGTGGTCCCGCACTTGGAGGTCAACCCGCGCAGGCAGGCCGGGCAGGTCCCGCAGGAGATCGCCCACGGGACGACGACCCGCTGACCGGGTCGCAGTCCCGCAACGCCCGGCCCGACCTCGACGACTTCGGCGACGCACTCGTGGCCGATGGCGAACGGGCCGCGGAAGGGCACTGAGCCGCAGATGCTCCCGACGACGGGGTCGACCAGACCGAGCGCCATCCCCGCTTGCAGCGCCCTGGACACCGGCCGGTGGATCGGCAGCGTGTCGCCGTCGCAGCGCCCGGCGAGGAACGGGCGCACCAGGGCGTCGCCCGGACCTTCGATCGCGGGTTCCGCGCGCTCGTGCCACGCGAGCCGCCCGCTGCGGCGGAATCGGAGTTCGCGCACCGCCGTCACACCTCCGCCCCGGCACCGCGGACGAAGACCGGCTTGAGGTGCCGATCCGGCAGGGCCGCCGGCAGGTTCTCCCAGTCGATCACCTCCGAGACCACTCGCCGCGGTTCGACCAACCCGGACCCGGCCAGCTCCAGCGCCTCGGGAAGGTGCCCGCGGACGTTGTCCCGCGCGATCCGCAGGGTCACGCCGGTCAGGTACATCTCCAGCAGCGGCAGCTCGCCGGGGCGGAAGTGGTTGCCCGCGCTCTCGCAGACACCCTCCGGGACCAGCGAACGCAGCGCGGTGGCGAGCTGCTCGACCCGGCCGGTCGATTCGACGGCGAGCTCGAAGCCGTGCGGGATCGGTTCGATCTCCGCCGCGGTCCGGGCGCCGAAGCCGCGGGCGATCTCGCGGTGCCGCGGTTCCGGGTCCACGTAGAGGACGTCGGACGCACCGAGGGCGCGGGCGATGTCGCAGGCGTACAGGCCGATGCTGCCCCGCGCCACCACCAGGACCCGGGCGCCGGGCCTAGCCCGCAGGTGCGGCGCGACCAGCCGCCACGCCAGCGGCCAGTTGTCGCCGGCGGAGGCCATCGCCACCGGGTCGAGCCCGGCGGGCAGCGGCACCAGCATCGCGTCCGCCCACGGCACGCGGACCAGGTCAGAGAACAGCCCGCCCCAGGAGCCGCCCAGCGGAGCGCCGAACATCGCCATGTGCGGAACGGAGGTGCAGTGCGCCGACAGCCCGGCGCGGCAGCGCTCGCAGGCGCCGCAGGCGATCGCCCACGGCACCACGACCCGATCCCCCGGGACCACGCTCGCCACCGCGTCACCGACCTCCACGACCTCGGCGACGCATTCGTGACCGAGCGCGAACGGCGGTTCGATCGGCCCGTGCCCGGCCAGGATGGCCGAGTCGACGTCGCACGAGGTGGCGGCGATCGGCGCGACGATCGCGTCCTCGTCGGACCGCGGCCGGGGGTCCGGGACCTCCCGCCACTCGGCGAGCCAGCGCCCGACGTAGGTGAGCTCACGCATCGGAGCCCCGTTCCCCACCGGCGAGGGCGACCAGGTCCGCGTGCCGGATGATCTCGCCACCGGCACCCCAGCTGCCGTCGGGCTGCTCGTGCACCAGCACCCACACCCGGAGCGCGTCCGCCCGGCCCAGTCCCGCGGCCCGGAGCACGATCTCGGTGACCTCGGCGACCAACCCGGCCTTGCGGCGGTCCGACAACGCGCCCTGCGGCACCGTGACGTCCGCGCGGAAGCGGGGCTCGGCGTCAGCGGCGGTGATGAGCGCTCCCGCGGGCACTTCGCGCAGGTGGCTCCAGGCCAGCGAGCGGAAGAACTCGGTGTCCGGCGCACCTTCCCACTTCAGCAGGGCGGCGGCGAGGTCCCGCTGCACCTGGTTCCCGATCTCCGGCGGCAGGGCGCCCGCAGGGGCGGTCAGCTCGATCAGCGGCATGTCGATGCTCCATCTATAACGACTGTCATAACGACAGCGGACGCTATACTATGACGGCCGTTATAGCGAGGGGGTTCGATGAGCGACACGTCGTCGCGGCAGCAGCTGGTCGCCGGAGCCGCGGACATGATCCGGCGGCGCGGGCTGAACGCCACGAGCATCCGCGAGGTCGCCAAGCACTCCGGCGCCCCGCTGGGCTCCACCTACCACCACTTCCCCGGCGGCAAGGACCAGCTGGCCGCCGAAGCGGTCCGGCACGCCGCCGAGACGACGGCCCGCGCCCTCGACGCGGCCCTGGAGACCGGCGCGGTGGAAGGGTTGCGCACGTTCTTCGCGCTGTGGCGGGATGTCCTGGTGCGCACCGACTTCCGCGCCGGATGTCCCGTGCTGGCGGTGTCGGTGGAAGAACCGCAATCCGGCGGCGAACCGACCGCGGCGCTGCGGGCCGCCGCCGAGGCGTTCGACGGGTGGGAACACCGGCTCGCCACGGCCCTGCGGGCGCAGGGCACTCCCGAGGACCGGGCCGCCCGCCGCGCCGCGCTCGTCGTCGCGGCCGCCGAGGGCGCGGTCGCGATGAGCCGCGCCCGGCGCAGCACCCGCCCGCTCGACGACGTCGCCGCCGAACTGGCCGAACTCGTGGCCACCGGTGGCTGAGACGAGCACGGGCGACTTCGAGCTGAGCGGGGACGAGCTGCGGGCGGTGGCGCGGTACGCGCTGCTCGCCGCGCAGGAGGTGCTGCCGGTGTTCGAGGAGTCCTGCCCGGGCGATCCCCGGCCGCGGGCCGCGATCGAGGCGGCGCGGGAGTTCGCCGACGGCGCGCGGCGGAGCAGGCTGCAGCGGGTCACCGCGCTGGACGCGCACCGCGCGGCGCGGGACGCGGGCACCGAACTCGCCCGCCTGGCCGCCCGATCGGCGGGGGACGCCGCCTCCGCCGCGTACCTGCACCCGATCGCGCAGGCCTCGCAGGTCGGGCACGTGCTGCGCGCCGCCGCGAGCGCCACGCGCATCGCCGAGCTCCGCGCCGGGGACGACCGCGAGGTCGGCACCACCGCCCTGGCGCGGTGGTGCCGCCTCGCCTCGCCGACCGTGATCGACGTGCTGCGCCGCTACCCCGCCCCGCCGACCGGGCGGAACCGCGTCTCAGAGCTCATGACGGCGCTGGACACCGCACTGCGCAGCACGTCCACATCCGACTAGACATGGTTCATCGATCAGCCATGTGGTCATTGCTCAATCACCCCGAGTCGGACCGTTAGGTCGTCCCGTTGATGCTGCTCGAACACCTTTCGTAGCTGTCTGATCGTCCACATCCGAACCGCATCATCGTCCGTCGTCGTCAGGAACTCGTCGAGAACGGTCCCCGGCGAATCGAGGGAGTCCTCCGGCCGCAGCATGTCACGCAGTTCCGTGAATTTCTGGGCGACGTTCACCGCGGACTCCGGCTGGTCTTGATGGTCCGACAGCCACCATGCCGTCGCGCGCAGCGGATCCAAGATCAATGAACGCATCTGTTCTCGTTGGCGAGCGCGAGCTTGCTCCTGCCATCCCATAACAGCCGTCCGTCGCGACGCATGCTCCTGTTCTTGGACAGCAGCCACGAACTCCGGATCCGCGTCCACCGACAAGCAATGTCCTTGCGCGTAGACCGGCGTACTCGAGACCTGATACCAGTTCGAAAGTTCAACGTTCAACTCAGCCCGCAAACGTTCACACTCGGTGATCCTATAGCGGACACTGATCTGCTCGGCTCGACGCATGACGCCGGCGGCGGCAATGTCGACTGCCGCCGGATGGTGAGGATCCGATCCTGCCCACCGCACCCAGAACGTTAACTCCGCCCGAAAGCGAAAGGACTCATCGGCGCTGGCGAGATCGAACGAAACATGCGACCGAGGGGCCGCGGCAGCGGCCGTCTCACCCCGTACACCCAGCTGCTCGCGGAGCTCACGCGCGTATCTCCGATTGGCTCGACGCCGTCCGAGGGCCGCCACCTTTTACTCCTGCTCCCAAATCGGATCAATCTCGTCCAAGCGAGTCCACAGGAGCCGGACGACTGCAAAGATTCCCTCACCTCGTCCCTCCTCGGCTGCCGCAGGTTGCAGTCGGCTGGCGTACCAGAGCTGCGCGATCCTCTGCGAGCTGCGATCGGTAGCTTGTACGAGTGGCTCCACCATGGACTCGCGCTCTTCGGGCGGAGCTTCGACGGCAGCTTCCAACCAACTCTTGAGCAGCGGCCGTAGTTCGTCCGGCGGCATCGCCCCCAGTGCACTTCGCCAGAATGTCTCGGCGGATTCGACATCGGAGCCCCAGGGAAGGCTCTTCAGCATCCGACTAACACTCTCCGCCAGCACACACAAGCGCCTATCGTCAGCGCCTTTGAACCACTCCGACAGATACCGCAGCCCCCTCGCCAAACCCACAGCGGTGCAGATTTGACAAACAGAATAAACGACTGCACGACGCACTTCTTCGTCGCCGGATTTTGCAAGATGCTTCAGTCGGGTAAATGCATTACGGGGGAAGTGCTCCCCCAGTCCAGAGCATACTTCAGCAGCCAATAGCTGCAAATTCGAATCGCTACTTCTCGACCATTCCCAGAGCTGTCGACGCACATCGCTTCCGATCGCCGAATCAGTGGCGGTCATCGTCACCAATCGCACCGCGACGGACCGCCGGTAGCGGACCCCCTCCGCGCTTCCGGATCCCTGCCGATCGACCTTGGACCACTTAGACGCCAACGAAGTAGCGATGCGAAACCCGTTCCTCATAGCAAGATCTGCAGCGCGGTCCGCGATTTTTTCCAACGCCTCCCGAGACAATCCAGCCATATTCCTGGGGAGCTCGCTCAACCACTCGAAGACTGGTTCTCGCACATCCGGATGTTCGCTCCAGAAGTACTGGATCACATCGATCGCAAATCCCTGAGGACGAAGCGTCCTACCACGAAGGTCGAACCATCCTTCGTCCGCTTCAGCCAGGCGAAGAAGCCTGGAGTAGGGACTCGGCCGAAGCAACGGAACGAGCTTTTCCGCAGGCAAAACTTGACTGTAAGCGAGCAACTCGTCCGCGGCTTCCACGATGTGCATCAAGGGAGCCTCTTCCAGCACCGCAGCCGCAATGAGCATCGCGATCCACTCGGTATCTCCCTCCTTCTGCCTAGCGCCTACGACATTTCGGAGAGTGTCCGGTTGGAACGAATTTCGTTGACGTAGTTCATTCAGAATACCCTGCCGCAAGGACTCACCTGCGTCAATATCCTGTCTCACGGCCCCAGCAAGCGCGCTGATCGCGGGCGGCCACATCTCTTCGAGCTGACCAACCACATCCGGGGCGTCCTCGAGTTCGAGTTGACAGTCGATGCCGACGTGACTGGACAAGACTTTGATCGACAACGGTTTCTCCAATGAGCGAACCCGCCCTGGCACCAACTGTTCGAATTCGCGGTCTCGCCCGAGAGGGAGAATCAACACCAGGTAGCTCTCGTACTCTTCCAGCTTCCCGATGAATCCCACCAACGTGCGCCGGACCAGTTTCAAATCCTGTTCGGACGAACCTCGCAAATCGATGACGAGCACCGCCGGCTCGCCCTCGACCAAAAATTCCTGGGGAGCCAAGCCCGCTTCCGGATCAAAAAACTCCTCACGGACGTTGAGCTGTTCGTTTATGGCGCGAAGCTCTTGACTTAATCGCAGACTAGCCGAAAACTGACCCGACTCCTCGACGGGCGAAGAAAGCAACAACACCCGGCGATTCAACAGCACCTGGAAGGCTGTCTCGGGTTCACCTTCCGCCGCCAACCCAAGCAATCCCGACGGTGCGACATACATATTCGCAAGACTTTCCAACGCAGCCGGATCCTGAAGACCACGACCACTACGCTTCTCCGCACCTGACCGCGCAAGAACTTCACCAAGATCAGGAAGACCAAAAAAGGACGCACCCCGGAAGTCGCCGCCTTTAAACAACGACTGATCAATATCTCTCGATGCCTGCGCGTTTCCTGCCCCAACAGCAGCCAGCTCTCCACCGCGGGATCGAACACCATCGTCGATTCGAACATCATCCTTTCCCTCAGTTGATTGGACGGTTTCCGGAATATTGTTCACCTCAGTCGGGATTTCATGACGCCCGGACATGACCCGAAATTCGTCCATCGAATCCCGTTCGGGCATGTTGAATCCATCTACGTTATTCAAGCTCATGAGCACCTCAGCCTTGCTTCTCGTCATGCCGCGAATCGACTCGACTCCCGCTCGATGGGCCAAAATTGGCGTCACCGCGGGTCCGAAACTCACCGGAGAACTCCTGCTTCCCCACCGACCGATCGATGTCGCCGCCGGCCGCCGTGTTCCCATTTCCTCGCACCGCAATTCCATAGTCGGCACGCACCGAGTGGTCGTGAATACCACCGTGCACGTCACGCGCCTGGGTGACCTTGTCCGCCTGACCGGCGAATTTATTCGTCACGACACTCTCCATTTGATCAATTCGCTCCGCAGCATCATTCGAAGACTCGAGTTGCCCACGCAGTAAGCCCGACACGAGCAGATCCCCGGAAAGAACAGGCACACGCAGATAACCTTTACCCGAGTAGTCCTTCGAATCGATGATGAGCGATGACGCCACGAACTCACTCGGCCGCCGCGCGGTCCGGCCAGCGCGAACGACATGTTCCATGATCGATTCGGACAGCACCACAGCGACGAAGGTGACCTCGGGATCCGAGTTTTCCAGCAGCGCCCTCACTGGCTCCGCGTCGACCATCCGTCCCGACTCCACCATCATGCCACCAGTCGGCGAGTCCGCGATGATCTCATTGAAGGATTGAACCGGGCCCAGGTGAAGGCTCGCCCGCAGCCTCAGTTCGATGCCGTCAGCTCGAAGACTTCCCGAGAGCTGCCGCAACGTAGCCTGCAACGAATCAAAGAACTTGTCCACCACCGGGACGATGAGGTCCGGACTGAAACCGATCAGATACCCATCTCCGCGAAACGCGCGAAACATGTTGTCACCGATCAATTCCGAGATGCCCGCTCGCCCACATGCATCTTTCAGAATCTCGGGAAGAAGCGCGACGATCCGTTCTTGTTGGACATCGTTGTACCCGCTGCCGAACCTGCGCACGTCGACGGCGAGAATTCCGGTAAGGGTTCCGATCCCACTCGCACTCTCTGAAACCACTTCAAGGCCTTCCTGCTCCGCAATATCCACGGGAGCAGACCCTGCCGGGCGATCACCGATCGTTCTGTCCAGCACTGGACACAGCGAGACGCTTCAGGGCTGTGGGATCGACCACGTGCAACCTGCCTCGAGACGTGCGGATGACTCCCGCTGTCTTCCACGCCGCCAGTACGGGTGTGATCGCCGATCGTGCGAGCCCCAGCGCCGAGGCCAGTTCTTCCTGGGACATTGCAATCGTGTCAGCACGAGGGTGGTCAGGGCCGGCAGCATCGAGCAGCGCTCCGATGAGCTCAGCGAGACGCACCGATGCGGACCGGTGTGCCAACCGCCAGGCGCGCGATGCACTTTCGCGCATCTTGCTCACGATGTACGCGGAAATCCGCTCGCTCAGACCGAAGCGCTGCACGAGCTCGCCGAAACGGCGTTCTGATAGCTTCGAGGTGATACCGGGCTCCACCGCCTGGACCGTTGCCGACCGCGGTTGTCCGTCCCGGCCGGAAAACTCACCTAACAGGTCGCCCGGGCCGCGGACAGCGAGGACCAGGTCCCGCCCGTCGGGCTCCGTGTACACCACCTTCAGCCGACCGGCCAAGCACAGCAGCAACCAGCCACCTGGTTCTCCTTGGCACAACAGGCGTTCACCTGTCGTGTGCTGCCTCCGCACGCCGTGCTGAACGAGCTCTGCCCAGGCTTGATCAGGTAGGAGCGCACGAAACCCGCGCGTCCGCCGTGTCGCCGCATCGTTGCTCACGGGTTTCGTTCTAGTTGCCGCTCCATGCTTTGTGGAGCAGTTGGCACAACGACACTCAAAGAGCCTTGTCAACGATCACGTGCGGTGATCCAGCGAGCACCATTACCAGCTCTCGTCATCAGGCAATCACGAGATCAGGTCATCCTTGGCGCGCCGCCGGTAACTACTTCTCCACTCGTTCTGCGAGGATGCCGGATCAGGCCAGACCTTGTGGTTGGAGCAGGTGCGGCGCGGGCGAAGTCGATGCACCCGCCCGCGCCGCACATCTGGTCGGAACTCCCGTCACCCCGGCCGGTTGCCGGTGGGGATGGAGATGCTGATCGGGTAGTCGCCGCGGGACAGGAACAGCAGCACGGCCTGCCGCAGCACTTCGTCGAACATCCAGTAGGCCTGCTGCGAGCCGGGGAAGTTCTGCAGCAGCCCTTCGCGCACCGCGATGAACGGGCCCCACAGCGTGTTCAGCAGCGGGTCCCAGATCGGCTCGTCCGGGATCATCAGCCACCGGGCGACCTGGTCGCCGAGCATGAACCGGGTGAGGGAGCCGATCACCGGCCTGCTCAGGATGGAGCCGTCGATCTCCTTGCCGAAGTCCATCAGGATGTCCGCGAGGTTCACGCCTTCCGCGGTGGGCGCGAGGATCGGGGTGAGCACCTGGTCGGCCTGGAGGTTCGCCTGCTCCCAGGACGCGGGGATGTACTCGTCGGCGATGCCGAGCATGTGCGCGCACAGCTGCCAGGAGTGCAGGTACGCCTCGGACTCCTCCGGTGGGATCGGCACGTTCCACTCGACCATCTTGCGGTTCACGGTGGTGGCGAGGCTGTGCCAGGTGACCATCATGTCGGCCTGGCTGATCGGGATGTCCTCGGGCGCGACGTCGGCCCAGTTCGACGACTTCGGCAGCAGGTTGCGCACACCTGCGTGGGTGAGCCGGGTCTTGACGCAGGTGACGATCATCGAGCCGTCGTCGGAGTAGGCGTTCGGGGTGCCGATGTCGTAGCCGAGCTTGGCGGTCTTGGTGATGCGGTCCTTCATGTTCGCGCCGCCGTAGGAGTGGTAGACGGCGCGGGCCTCCTTGGGGATGACGGTGCTCATCATGCCGCTGGCCATGCCGTAGAGGACGCCGAGGTAGAGCCCGCGCTTCTCGTTGAACCGGTAGGCGAGGTCGAGCTTGCGCTGGTCCGCCCACTCGGGTTTCCGGCGGGCGTCCTCGATGAAATCGCGCAGTTCGGTCGGCAGGCCCTTCGGCAGGTCCTGCGCGTTGGTGGTCCACTCGCGCAGCAGTTCGTTGACGCGGGGCACCGCGCCGCTGTCCAGCAGCGAGCCGACGAGGGGGTCGGCGACCTCGTCCCAGACCCACCGCGGGTCGGCGCCTTCGCCGGTGCCGACGACGGAACCGCTGGGTTGCCAGGTCCACGCCATGGCGGGTGCGGCGGTGCTCAGCGCGCCGAGCGCACCGAGAGCGCCGCCCGCGGCGAGCAGTCCGCGCCTGCCGAGCCGTCCGCGCTTGCCTGATTCGCTCATGTCCGGAACTCCTCCTCGAGTTCGTGGATCGCGAGGTGCGGGGTTGATCGCGTGCAGCGAGGTACCGCGCCGCGCGGTGGGGCCCGCTTCGGGCCATCGCACCGGTGCGCGTTTGGTACGATGAAACAAGATCCGCTACCGCGTATCAGGAAGCGAAGCACAGGACGCTCCCCGGCACCAGACCCGAATCCGCGTGCGGCCCGCATTCCCACCGTTCACCGGGATCCCGCTCGGATGGAAGGAGGAGCACCGTTGCTCCGATGGCACTCCCGCCGCTCGCCGGCCCGGGTCGCGCGATCCGGGTTCGGAGCGCCGCGGAACCTGTACGGTCCGAGACCATGACGCCGCACGACCCCGAATCGCTGCTGGAGCGCGCGTTCACCGAGGCCGTCGACCGCGTCGAGGACCCCGACGACACCACCGCGCGCGTGCTCGACGCCGCCTACGAGCAGTTCTGCCGCCTGGGGTTGCGCCGGTCCACGATGGAGGACGTGGCGCGCCGCGCCGGGGTCTCCCGGATCACCGTCTACCGCCGGTTCGCCACCAAGGACGCGCTGGTCGAGCACGTGGTGCGCCGCGAGTTCCGCCAGTACTTCGACCGGTTCCGGACCGACATCCGGCACGCGCGCACCGCCGCGGACCGGGTGGTGCTGGGGTTCGCGAGCGCGCTGCGCGCCATCCGCGGCAACCCGCTGATCGGCGGCCTGATGGAGGTCGAGCCGGAGGTGCTGGTGCCGTCCATGCTCACCGACGGCGGGCGGACCATGGCCGTGGTGCGGCGCTTCCTCGCCGGGCAGCTGCGCCGCGAGCAGCGCGCCGGGCAGGTGCCGGAGCGGGTGGACGTGGACGTCGTCGCCGAGCTGATGGTCCGCGTGTCGGCGTCGTTCCTGGTCACGCCCAGCGAACTGGTCGACCTCGACGACGACGAGCAGGTCCGCGAGGTGGCCCGCCGCTTCCTGGTGCCGATGCTCGCCGAACCGGGCGCGGGCTGAGCGGCGGCCGCGAGGCCGCGATCACCCGTGGCAGGTGCAGGACGGCGCTCAACCTCAGCAGGCACGGGCGGAGCTCGGCCGCGGCGATCTCGGGGTCGCGGCCGACCGCGGCGGGCGCAGGGCCGCGATCACCCGCGGTGGACGCGGAACGGCGATCAGCCGCGGCGGGTGCGGGGGCCCTCGTACTGCTCCGCGGTGACCGGTTCCAGCCAGCTGGTCTCGGGGCGATCGTCGTCCGGCGCCTCCCACAGGGCCAGGTGCTCCATGAAGCGGTCGGGCGCGGCGCCGTGCCAGTGCTCCTCGCCGGGCGGGCAGTGCACCGTTTCCCCCGGCTGCGCCTCGAAGATCGTGCCGTCGCGGGTGCCGATCAGCGCCGTCCCGGCGACCACGTGCAGCGTCTGACCCACCGCGTGGTGGTGCCAGCGGGTGCGGGCGCCGGGCGCGAAGCGGGTCAGGTTCGCGCGCAGCCGCGAGGGTTCGGTGCCGACGTGGAGGACGTCGAACCACACGTCGCCGGTGAACCACTCGGCGGGCGCCCTGGTGGTGGCTCGCGGCCCGGTGAACTCCACGGCGTCTCCTCGGTGTCGGGCGGGAATCCGTGCCGACCACCCTAGACGCCGCGAGCACGACGGCGGCCGGCCCGCTGGTGCAGGCCGGCCGCCGGTTCGTGCGGGGTGATCAGCGAATGGCGCCGAGGGTCAGGGTGAAGACCTCCGGGTCACCGGCGTTGACCTTGCCGCTGTGGTCCTCGCCCGCGTTCGAGCTGACGTCGTCGTAGGCGAACGCGTAGCCCTTGCCGTCGGGCAGGTTCTCGTGCACCACGCGCGCGTAGTGGTTGGTGATCTCGTTCTGGTAGAACGTGGCCGGGTCCTCGTCCTGCGGCTGGTTCGGGTTGATCAGCAGCGTGGTGCGGTTGAACGCCGCCGCCAGCCGCGGCACGATCGCCAGGCGCTCCTGGGAGTCGCTCTCCGGGTTGTTCGCGAACGGACCGCTGTTGCAGCCCCAGATGTCCACCGAGGACGGCTTCTCGAACCGCTCCGAGCCGAAGACGAATGCGTCGCCCTCGACCTTGCCCTCGATGACGCCGAGGTCGTCGCGCTGGGTGTCGACGAAGATCGACTCACCGGCGTACTTGGAGTACACCTCGTCCACGTAGGGCTCGAGGTAGCCCTCGAAGTCGGCGGCGCGGTGGTTCGGGTTGAGCACCCGGACGACCTTGCCGTCGGCCTCTTGGACCAGCTTCGGCCAGTTCTCGCCCTGGTCGCGCAGGCCCTGGGCGACGCCGTCCAGCGCGCCGGTGGGCATGCCGGGGACGTCCTGCTCGCCGCTGCCCGCCTTCAGGTGCAGCGCGATGGGCGCGGCGACGAAGTCGACGTAGCTGATGTTCGCGTAGAGCTGCTCTTCGTTGAGGGTGAACTCGGCGAAGGTCCAGTCCTTGCCGTAGTTCGAGTCGTCCTCGGAGACGAAGTTGGGGTGCACCACGGAGGTCGTGCCGTCCGCGGCCTGCACCACCTGGAATTCCAGCTTGTCGTCGGTCACGAAGTACACCCGCGCGCCGTACATGCGCGGCACGGTGACCTCGACGCTGCCGTCGACCGGGATGGCGGGGTCCTCACCCAGCGGCTGCGGCTCGGGGCCACCCGCCTCCGGGAAGTAGGAGGTCCCGTCCTGCCGGATGAACACGGCCTTCTTCTCCGCGTCCGAGAATCCGGCGATGTAGGCGTGCGCCGTGGTGCCGGAGTTGTTCTGCAGCACGAACTTCAGGGTTTCCGGAGCGGCCGAAGCGAACGGGGCGTTGATCGCCTGCACCCAGAACGGCGTGGTCAGGGCCGCAGCGGAATACCCGAGAAACCGCCTACGAGAAACCATGGGGTTACCTCCAGAGACAAACTTGACCACCTCGGAAGGCGGCCGATCTTCTCGTGATCGATCCCGAAAGTCTGGCGGTCTAGACCTGCACTCGATACCTCCAAAAGGAGTACGTATTCACCAGCTTCAAACACGAATCAACGCGACCGCACAGAGCGATGGGAAAATCAAGAACGCGGCGACAACCAGCCACAAAACCGGGAAATCCGACCGCACGGCGGGATCGGGCGCGGCAGGCGCCGATTCCGTTCCCGTAAGCACGACGAAAGTCGGTGGGGATGCTCCCACCGAAGTGTGATTGCGCAGCACGGTCCGCCCGCAGAACAGAACGCGAAAGGAAACGCGGTACCGGGACCGCGTGAATTCGACCGCGGGTGCACCGCGCGACCGGAGCGGATCGCGGCCGGGAGGCCGGTCAGCTCGCCGGAACGGGCTCTTCCAGCAGCAGCCCGACCACCTGCCGCAGCTCGTCCTGGAGCCGCTCGATCTCCTCGTCGGCCCCGGCCAGCGCGAGCCGCAGCCCGCGCTGGAAGATCCCGTCGATCATGGCGTAGGCGATCCCGGACGAGGTCGCGGGCCGGGTCCCGGCGAGCTCGGCGCAGCGACCGACCACCTGCCAGATCATCTCCTCGCGGCGCCGGTCGATCTCCTCGACGTCGGCGCGGAAGGATTCCTCGAACAGGCTCTGGTTGCGCAGGTCGTACCACAGCCGGTGCAGCGGGGCGTCGGTCCGCATCGAGGCGAAGAACTCGGCGATGAACCCGTCCCGCAGTTCCGCCACGCCGGCGGCCTCCGCGATCACGCCGTCGTAGCGGGTGACGCACACGGCCTCGTACTGGCGGACGGCGCGGGTGATCAGGTCCTGCTTGTCCGCGAAGTAGTAGTGCAGGACGCCGTGGGAGAACTCGGACTTCTGCGCGATCTCGCGCAGGCTCGTCCGGGCGTACCCCAGGTCGGCGAGCGTGTGCAGCGTCGCCACGGCGAGCTCCGTGCGCCGCGCCTCGAACTTGTCGACCTGGCGGCGGGCCACCCGATTCTGCTTCGTCTCCGCGACCTCGGTCACTTGCCCGTCCTGTCGGCTGGTGCTGGCTGGTTCCGGCTGAGGGCACAGTCTAACGCCCTCGCTCACGAGCTTCCTTGACAAGCGTCCAAAAAATTCTTGACGACTGTCCAAAAATCCGCCTACGGTGTGATCCGCGCCGCACGGACGAT
Source organism: Saccharopolyspora sp. NPDC047091 (assembly GCF_040643635.1). Lineage (NCBI taxonomy): Bacteria > Bacillati > Actinomycetota > Actinomycetes > Pseudonocardiales > Pseudonocardiaceae > Saccharopolyspora > Saccharopolyspora sp. NPDC047091. The sequence continues at coordinate 11,999 of NZ_JBEYUS010000074.1, read as the reverse complement.
CTTCCGAGCCGTGCGGAACCCCGATCTCAACGAGGAGATTCCCGGATGAGCAGTGAGGATCTGACCGGCCGAAGAGCACTGGTGACCGGCGGTGCGCGCGGACTCGGCGCAGGCATGGCCGAAGCGCTGGCGCAGGCGGGCGCCGCCGTGGTGATCGGCGACGTGCTCGAGGACGAAGGCGAGAAGACGGCGCTGGCGTTGCGCGAAGCGGGCGCCGAGGCGCACTTCGTCCCGCTCGACGTCACCGACGATGCGAGCTGGGCCGAGGCGGCCCGGCGCACGACCGAGACGATCGGCGGGCTCGACGTGCTGGTGAACAACGCCGGCGTCGAGATCACCAGCCTCATCGCCGACCTCGACCCGGCCGACGTGCGCCGGATGCTCGAGGTCAACGTGCTCGGCACCTCGCTGGGGGTGAAGCACGGGTTCCGCGCCATGCGGCCCGGCGGCGCGGCCGGGCAGGGCGGGGCGATCGTGAACATCGCGTCCGTCGCGGCGACCATCGCCTTCCCCGGCATCGCGATGTACTCGGCCACGAAGTCCGGCATCGACCGGCTCACCCGCGTCGCCGCCGCCGAATCCGGGAAGCTCGGCTACGGCGTGCGCGTGAACTGCATCTACCCGGGCCTGACACCCACCACGATGGGCAACCAGCTCGCGGTGGACTGCGCCGAGATCGGGTTGTTCCCCTCCCCCGAGGCCGCCGCGGAAGCGGTCGTGGGCCTCACTCCGCAGGGACGGCTCGGCCAGGTCGACGACATGGCCGACGCCGTGGTCTTCCTCGCCTCCGACGCCGCGAAGTTCATCACCGGCGCCGGGCTCCCCGTCGACGGCGGCATGGGCATGTGACCGCGACTCTCTCCCCCCCCCACCAGCACGGAAGGAAGCAGTGCATTGGCCACTGACAAGAAGGTCGTCGTCTACGGAGCCTCCGGCTACACCGGACGCCTCATCTGCGAGTACCTGCGCGAGTACGGCATCCCGTTCCTGGCGGCGGGCCGCGACCACCAGCGGGTGCGGGACGCGGTCGCCGCGGTCCCGGGCATCGACACCGTCGAGCACGAGGTCGTCGAGGTCGAGCACACCGCCGAAGCCCTCGCCGAGCAGTTCCGCGGCGCCTCGGTCGTGCTCAACACCGTCGGCCCGTTCGCCCGCTTCGGCCACGAGGTCGTGCAGGCCTGCCTGGAGATCGGCGCGCACTACACCGACACCAACGGCGAGCAGAACTGGATGATCGACGTCGAGCAGCGCTACGGCGCCGCGTTCGCCGAACGCGGGCTGCTGCTGACGCTGGGGCTCGCGCAGATGTACACCATCGGCGAGATCGCGGCGAACATCTGTCTGGAGACGCCGGGCCTGGACACGCTGGACATCCAGGTGTTCTGGAAGGGCCACCCCACGGTCGCCTCCACGAACACGATCCTCACCAACGCGGTGCTGGCCGACGCGTTCTACCTGGAGCAGAACGAGTACGTGCCGTGGCCGGCGGACCGCGGCACCTACGACGTGGTGGTGCCCGGCCACCACGAGGTCGGGCTCGCGCTGCCGTGGGGCGGCACCTCGCACCCGGTGTGGTTCAAGAACGACCCGCGGGTGGCGAACGTGCGGGCCCTGGGCGGGGTGTTCGACCGGTCGCTGATGCAGGCGGTGCCGCAGATCGTGGCCGGTGCGATGGAGCAGATGGACGGCCTGTCCACCGAGCAGAAGCTGGCGATGATCGACGAGATCTCCGCCGGGGTGCGCAGCGAGATGCCGCCGCGGGAGAACCCGCGCATCAACACCTCGCTGGACTCGGTGCACGCCTCCGGGCCGCTGGGGCGCGCGCACTGCGTGATCCACGGCAACTGCAACTACAAGCAGACGGCGCTGCTGAACGCGCACGCCGCCGCGGAACTGCTGCAGCAGCCGCCGCGGAAGGTCGGGTTCGCCTCCAGCTGCCAGGCGTTCGGGCACCGCGAACTGCTGGGCACGCTGCGCGCGTTCGGCCTGGTGCTCGACCCGATCCTGGAAGTCCACCGCTGACCGGCGGCGCCGGCCGTCCTGAGTGGACGGTCGGCGCCCCGCTCCGCACGACGCGGCGAGCGCCGGGCGCGCGCCGAGTTCGACAGATTGGCGATGAGCTGTGCAGCTGGCCGACTACTTGGACAAGGGCGCTTCCCTGGGCGGGGACCGGCCTTGCTTGACCACGGGTGCCGACACCCGTTCCTACGCCGAGGTGCAGCGGCTGTCCTGGCGGGTCGCCGGGGCGCTGCGCGGTTCCGGCATCGAACCCGGCGACCGGGTCGCGGTGCTGTCCGGAAACGACCCGGACGCGCTCACCTGCATCTTCGGCATCTCGCGGGCCGGGGCGGTGTGGTGCCCGGTGAACCCGCGGAACGAGGCGGCGGAGAACCGGCAGCTGCTGGAGCTGTTCGGCTGCCGCTGCCTGTTCTTCCAGGCGCGGTTCGCGCCGCTGGTGCAGCGGATCCGCGGCGAACTGCCGGAGCTGACCGAGCTGGTGTGCCTCGACGGGGAGGTCGAGGGCGCGTGGGAGTTCGGCGACTGGCTGGAGCGCCGGGCCACCCCGCCGGAGCGGGTGCCGCGCGCCGGGGACGACCTGTGCATGATCGCCGGGACCGGCGGCACGACGGGCGTGCCGAAGGGCGTGCGGCTGACCGCGACGAACATGCTCACCGCGACGGCGACGACGCTGATGAGCTACCCGTTCGGCGAGTCACCGCGCTACCTGGCGCTGGCACCGCTGACGCACTCGGCGGGGGTGCTGACCTTCCCGGTGCTGGCGCTCGGCGGCGAGATCGTGATCATGCCGGAGCCGGATCTGGGCGAGTTCCTGCGGCTGGTGCAGCGGCACCGGATCACGCACGCGTTCCTGCCGCCGACGGTGATCTACGGGCTGCTGGAGCACCCCGACCTGGACTCGACGGACCTCACTTCGCTGCGCTGCCTCTGGTACGGCGCCGCACCGATGTCACCGGCCCGGCTGGAGGAGGCGCTGACCAGGATCGGCCCGGTGCTCGGGCAGCTGTTCGGCCAGACGGAGGCGCCGAACATGATCGCGACGATGGCCCCGGCCGACCACTTCCGCCCGGACGGATCCATCGCCACCGAACGGCTCACCGCCGCGGGGCGCCCGAGCCCGCTGACCCAGGTGGCGGTGCTGGGCGACGGGGGCGCACCGCTGCCCGCGGGTGAGCGCGGCGAGATCGTGGTGCGCGGACCGCTGGTGATGGCCGGCTACCACGAAGCGCCGGAGGCGACGGCCGAGGTCAGCGCGCACGGCTGGCACCACACCGGCGACATCGGCTACCTCGACGCGGACGGCTTCCTGCACATCGTCGACCGCGCCAAGGACGTCGTGATCACCGGCGGGTTCAACGTGTACTCGGCGGAGGTGGAGCGCGCGCTGCTGGCGCACCCCGCGGTGCAGGACGCGGCGGTGATCGGGCTGCCGCACGAGAAGTGGGGCGAGCAGCTGACCGCGGTGGTGCAGCCGCGGGCCGGGGCGCAGGCGAGCGAGGAGGAGCTGCGGGCGTTCGTGCGAGAACGGCTGGGCGGGGTGAAGACCCCGAAGCGCATCGAGCTGTGGCCCGACCTGCCCCGGTCGAAGATCGGGAAGGTGCTGAAACCGGACATCAAGCAGCGGCTCACCGCCGAAGGCGGCTGACGGCCGCACGCGGACCGGTCCGCCCGCGCGGGGGGCGGGCGGACCACCCCGCGCTCAGCGGGCCACGTAGGCGCTCAGCACCGCCTGCACCTCGTACACGTCGACGCCCTTGCCGAACTGCTTCACGATCGGCTCGGCCGTGCCGGACAGCCACAGCTTCAGCTCGGCGTCCAGGTCGAAGGTGCCCGCCGTCTCCACCGCGAAGTGGCTGATGCTGCGGTACGGGATCGAGTGGTACTCGACCTTCTTGCCGGTCATGCCCTGCTTGTCGACCAGGATCAGCCGCCGGTCGGTGAACAGCAGCGAGTCGCGGATCAGCCGGTAGGCGGAGTGGATCTCCTCACCGCGGGCCAGCAGCCTGCCGTACTCCTGCGCCGCCGCGCGGGGGTCGATCTGCGACGCGTTCCCCATCATGCCGTCGAAAAGTCCCACGAACGCACTCCCCTGCAAGATCGAACTTCCCCTGCCACCAGGGTAGCGAAGCGCGCGGGCGCGGCGATCCGCCGTCCGCGGCCGATCCGGACGCCGCCGCGCGCGGCCGGGTTGGGAGACTGGGCCGGTGAAGACCGATCGATGCCCCTGCGGATCCGGCGACGTGTTCGCCGGCTGCTGCGAGCCGCTGCACACCGGCGAGCGGCGCGCGGCCACCGCCGAGCAGCTGATGCGTTCCCGCTTCGCCGCGTTCGCCGTCGGCGACGCCGAGTACCTGCTGCGGACCTGGGACCCGTCGACCCGGCCGGACGCGCTGGAGCTCGATCCGGCGCAGCGCTGGACCCGCCTGGACGTCCTGGACCGCAGCGGCGGCGGCCCGTTCGACTCGGCGGGCACGGTCCGGTTCCGCGCGCACTACCGGCTGGACGGCCGCGCCGGGTCGCTCACCGAGCACAGCCGCTTCGTCCGCACCGGCGGGGCGTGGTACTACGTCGACGGCGACCACGAGTGACTCAGTCCTCGGCGAGCAGCGCGTTCATCCGCTGCAGCACGTCCAGCTGCGCCCAGTTGTAGTACTCGACCATCGCCGGGACGACGACGGAGGCGGCGTGCGCCTCGCCGCCCGGCGCGGTCCGCCACGCGTCCCGCATCGCCGGGTACGCCTCGTACTGCCGGTGGAATTCGGGCAGGTAGCGCCGGGCGAGGTCGGCGCGGGTGGCCTCGTCGGCGTCCGCGGGCAGCTCCTCGAACTCGGCCTCGACCGGCAGCATGGGCCGGGACACGATCTCCTGCAGCGCGTCCATCACCTCGGGGCTGAACACCCTGGCGTACAGCAGCATCAGCGACCGGCCCGAGCGCGGTACGTCCTCGCCGATCCCCTCGAACCCGGGCGGCAGCTCGGCCAGCGTCCGGTTCCGCAGCACCGCCGCGAGTTCCTCCCGCATCCGCTGCTGGCGTTCGATGCTCGCGGCGAGCTCGGCGTCGAGTTCCCGCAGCGCCTGCTCGGCCCGGTCGTCCGGGCCCTCCACCACGGCGATCTCCGAGAGCGGGACGCCCAGGTCCACCAGCCGCCGGATCCGCAGCAGCCGGGTCAGGTGGCTGATCCCGTACTGCTTGTACCCGTTCGACGTCCGCTCCGGCTCGTCCAGCAGCCCGATCCGGTGGTAGTGCCGGACCGCCTTCACCGTCGTCCCCGCCAGCTCCGCCACCTGCCGCGTGCTCCACGTCATCGACATCCTCCCGCTCATACCCCTCAGAGACACCCTGCCCCGGGGGCAGGGTCAAGTGGGGGCCGCTCAGCCGGTCAGTCCGAAGGCGGAGGAGGCGGTGACGAGTTCGGCGTCGGTGAGGGAGCGGCCGGTGGGTTCGCGGATGCGGCGCAGCCGGTAGCGGACGGTGTTCGGGAGAATCCGTGGTGGCGGCGCACAAAGGCAGGGTCCGGTGGTGGGCGTTGTCGCGGCGCGGGAACGCGTACCTTCGCGAGCGGGTCCGGACCTCGCCGCGGCGGATGCGGTTCTCCGGCGGTGCTGCACCGGCCTCGGTGGCGCTACGGTGCCGATCATGATCGGGGTGCTCATCGATTCCCGCGGCACCGCCGGTCACCGCGTCGGCCGTGGCGGGGCGCCCGTCCCGCCTCGATCCCGAGGTCCGCTGATCCGATCGTCGACCGCTGTCGTCCAGGAGGTCCGCTGATGCCCCTTCCCTTCCACCCGTCCGATGGCGACCCGGTGCCGCCCGCGCTGCGCGGGTTCGCCCGCGCGCACGCGCACCTCGTGGAGCTGCACGAGGGGCCGGCTCACCTCGTCGCCCGGCACCGCGCCCCGGAGCGGCGGGTCGGGCTGGTCTCCGGTGGTGGTTCCGGGCACGAGCCGCTGCACGCCGGGTTCCTCGGCCGCGGGATGCTCGACGCCGTGGCGCCCGGCAGCGTGTTCGCCTCCCCGCACAACAAGCAGGTGCTGGCGGCCAGCCGCGCCGCCGCCGGGCCGGACGGCGTCGTGCACGTGGTGAAGAACTACACCGGGGACCGGATCAACTTCGGCATCGCCGCGGAACGGCTGCGCCTGGAAGGCGTCGAGGTGCGGCGGGTGCTGGTGGACGACGACCTGGCCACCGAGTCGGCGGACACGGCGACCGGGCGGCGCGGCACCGCGGCGACCGTCGTGGTGGAGAAGCTGCTCGGCGCGGCCGCCGACACCGGGCTCGGCGTCGACGAACTCGCCGAGCTGGGCGGCCGGTTCGCCGCGGCCTCGCGCAGCCTCGCGGTCGCGTCCCGCGCGCAGACCTCGGCGCACACCGGGGAACCGTCGTTCGCGCTGGACGCCGCGGAGCTGGAGTACGGCGTCGGCATCCACGGCGAACGCGCCCGCAAGACCGTCGCCCGGCCACCGCTGGAGGAGCTGGTGGAGCAGCTGCTGGACGAGCTCGTCGCCGGGCTGCCACCGGGACCGGACCGGGTGGTCGCCGTGCTCAACGGGCTCGGCGGCACCACCCAGCTGGAGCTCTACGGGCTGCACGACCTGGTCTCGGACGGGCTCGCGCGGCGCGGGTTCGACGTGGCGGGCGCGCTGGTCGGCACGCTGGTTCCCGCACTGGACATGGCCGGGTTCTCGGTGTCGGTGACCCGGATGGAACCGGAGTGGTGGCCCTGGTGGACCGCGCCCGCGATCACCCCCGCCTTCCCGCGCACCTCGGAGGAATCATGATCGACCAGGAGACCGTGCTGCGCCGGTTCGCCACCGCGGTGGAGGACGCGCACGCGCAGCTGACCGAACTGGACCAGCGCAGCGGCGACGGCGACTTCGGCGACAACCTGCGCACCGGGGTGCGCGCCGCGGTGGCCCGCTTCGACACGGTCGGCGGCCCCGCCTTGGACGCGTTGGGCGAGGTGTTCCTGGACGAGGTGGGCGGCACCAGCGGCCCGCTGTTCGGACTGCTGTTCACCGAGATCGCCCGCGCGCTCGCCGAGTCGGACGACCTCGCCGGGTTCCGGGCCGGGACCGGCGCGGGGCTGGCCGCGATCCAGCGGGTCGGCGAGGCGGCGGTGGGCGACCGGACGCTGGTCGACGCGCTCTCCCCCGCCGTGGACGCCGCCGAGCAGGGCTTCGCCGCGGCGGCCCGCGCCGCCGTCGAGGGCGCGGAGGGCACCGCGCGGCTGCGGGCCCGGATGGGCCGCGCCAGCTACGTCGGCGAACGCGCGGTCGGCGAACCGGACCCGGGTGCGCTGGGCATCGCGCTCCTGTTCTGGGCCTTCGCCGCCGCCACCGACCCGGCGGACGCCCCGCCCGCCCCGCTCCCCCGCTGATCACCGGGTGAACGGCCCGCTCACCCGTTCTCCCCGGGCGAGTGGGTCGTTCTGTTGCACGGCGGTTTCCGGGTGAATGGCCCATCGGACCTGTCTCGCTGGGCGAATGGGCCATTCACCTCGGACGGTCCTCTCGATCGGGTGAGCGGGGAATGAATCACGGCCCGGCGTGGTTGCGGCCGGGTATGAGCGACGAGAACGGCAACGTGCCCGACTGGGTGCGGCAGCAGGTCGAGCAGATCGGCCGCACCGGCACCACCGAAGGCCTCGAAGTGCGCGGCGCGCCGATCGTGCTGCTGACGCTGCGCGGCGCGAAGTCCGGCAAGCTGCGCCCGACGCCCGTGATGCGCGTGGAGCACGACGGCAGCTACGCGGTGGTGGCCTCCAAGGGCGGCGCCCCGGAACACCCCACCTGGTACCACAACATCAAGGCGCACCCGGACATCTCGTTGCAGGACGGGACGACGATTCGCGACTACTCGGCCCGCGAGGTGTCCGGCGAGGAGCGCGCGCAGTGGTGGGAGCGGGCCGTGGCCGCGTTCCCGTCCTACGCGGACTACGCGGAGAAGACCGACCGCCTGATCCCGGTGTTCGTGCTCGACCCGAAGTGACGTGGCGGCGCTCGGTCGCGTTGCCGCGGCCGAGCGCTCCCACCGGGTCGGCGGCCTGATCTCCCACGCCGGAACGTCGTCCGCCACCGGCCCGATTCCGTGCCGCCAGGCCGAGTTTCCGTCGCCAGACCAAGTTTTCGCCAGCAGTTCCGGACGACGGACCCGATTCCGCGCCACCGGCCCGTTTCCCGGCGCGAGCCCGATTTCCCACCGCTGGACCGTTTCCGCAGCACCACCCTGTGTACGCGGCACCGGTCCCGGTCACCCGAGCCGGCCGGCGCGACACCACTCTCCCCGCATCGCACCGCCGAGCCCACCGCTACGCCGCGCCGTCGGCTCCCGCGGTGATGCGCCGGATCGCGTCGAGGGTGAGTGCGCGGTCGTCGCCGGACCTGGTGCCGAGCGCGCGGTGGATGGTGAGCCCTTCGATGAGCGCGTCCAGCTGCCGGGCCGTGTCCGCGCCGAAGTGGCTGCCGAGCGCATCCTGGCTGCGCCGCATCCACTGATCGATCAGTTCGCGGTAGGCGGGTTCCCTGGCGGCGAGCGCGTAGAGCTCGTGGGTGAGCACCAGGTCGGCCCGGGTGGCGAACAGGTCTTCGTGGATGAGGTCGGCGACGGCGAGGCGTGCTTCGTCGATGTCGTGCGCGGCGCCGAGCCGCCGTTCGAAGCGGGCGATGACGGCGCCGGTGAACCGGGAGAACGCTTCGCGGAGCAGTTCGTCGATGCTGGCGAAGTGGTAGGTCATCGAGCCGAGCGGCACGTCGGCGCGGGCGGCGATCTTGCGGTGCGAGGTCCCCGCGACGCCTTCATCGGCGATGAGCGCCAGTGCGGCGTCGATGATGCGCGCCCGCCGCTGCGGGTCGAACCGGCGGCTCTTCGGTGGCATTTCCCGCGTCACCTCGACAGACGGTAGTCGATGGGCGACGTCGCGTCCGGTGCGGGTCCGGTACGACGGCGCCCGGCCGTCCCCGGAAGCTGCTCACGTACGATCGTACGCATCACTGCGTACGCTCGTACGCAACGGCTTGCGTGCACGCCGCGACCGAGAGGAACCATGACCGAGCAACCGGGCTGCGGCGCGCCGCCGGCCGTCCCCGCGCCCGCCCGCCGCCGCGCGCTCCAGTGGATCTTCTTCCTGCTGGGCGTCTCGCTGGCCTCCTGGGTGACCCGCACTCCCGCGATCCGCGACGCGCTCGCCGCGTCCACCGGCGAGATGGGCCTGGTGCTGTTCGGCCTCTCCGTCGGATCGATGACCGGCATCCTGTCCGCCGGACCGCTGGTGCGGCGGTTCGGCACCCGGCCGGTGATCGCGGTGAGCATGGCGCTGGCGGTGACGGGGCTCGCCGTGCTCGGCGCGGCGACGGCGCTCGCCACCGCGGCCGGGGCGTTCACCGGACTGCTGCTGTTCGGCCTGGGCATGGGGTGTTCGGAGATCGCGACGAACGTGGAGGGCGCCGAGGTCGAGCGCCTCGCCGGTCGCCCGCTGATGCCGTTGCTGCACGGCACGTTCAGCGCCGGGACGGTGGCGGGCGCGGTGCTCGGCATGCTGTTCACCCGGGCCGAGGTAGCCGTCGAGTGGCACCTGCTGGGCGTCGCGGTGCTCGCCGGGATCATCACGACCGCGGTCGTCCCGGCCGTGCCGACCGGTTTCGGCAAGGAGCGCGGTGGCCGGCGCCGCGGCGCCGGAGCCGCCGCGCGGGAGCAGTTCGCGCTGTGGACGCAGCCGCGGATCGCGCTGATCGGCTGCGTCGTGCTGGGCATGGCGCTGGCGGAGGGCGCGGCGAACGACTGGCTGCCGCTGCTGATGGTGGACGCGCACGGTTTCGACCCCGCTTCGGGGACGGTCCTGTTCGCGGCCTTCGCCGCGTCGATGACGACCGGGCGCTTCGCCGGTTCCGCGCTGGTGGTCCGGTTCGGGCGCGCCGCGGTGGTGCGGGCGAGCGCCGGGCTGGCGGCGCTCGGGCTGCTCGCGGTGATCTTCACGTCGAGTACGGTCGCCGCGTCCGCCGGGGTGGTGCTGTGGGGTTTGGGCGCCGCGCTCGGGTTCCCGCTGGCGATCTCGGCCGCGGGAGATGGCGACGGGGATTCCACCGCTCGGGTCAGCGCGGTCGCCACCGCCGGTTACCTGGCGTTCCTCGTCGGGCCGCCGCTGCTCGGTTCCCTCGGTGACCACTTCGGACTGCGGTACGCGATGATCGTGGTACTGGTGCTCGTCGGTTGCGCGGCGCTCACCGCTTCGGCCGTGCGCGGCCCGTCTCCGGCAGAAGGAAGGTGAACCCGGTGTCCACACGGGAACGACCACTGCGGTGGATCGCGGTGGTCTGCGGCCTGATCGGTGCGGTCGCGGCGGTGCTGCTGCCGTTCCTGCCCGTCCGGTTCGAGATCACCGAGCTGCGCTGGCCGACCCCGCAGGGCACCCAGGCGGTGTCGGCGCCGCTGTCGGCGTACGAGCCGATCCGGCTGGACCTGGAGGTGCCGTGCGCGACGGCGCGCGGCCTCGACGAGCGCAGCCCGGACCCGGCGGTGCTGCTGAGCACGAATCCGCCGAAGGCGGAGTACGGCGACCTGACCGGTCTGCGGCTGGACGTGCACGACGGGCAGTTGCGGCTGATCTCGCAGGGCCAGCAGCTCGGCACCGCGCCGCTGCCCACCGGGGACTGCACGGTCCGGGTGCACGCCGACGGCCACGGCACCGACGCGGAGGTCGGCGACGAATCCTTCGCGCACGTGCGCGGGGACGCCCGGCCGCAGCTGACCGGCATCTACTCCGATGTGGACGGTGCGGTCGACGACGTGCGCGGGCTGTCGTTCTCGGCGCAGGTGGACGACCGCTACGACAGCCACCCGACACCGTTGAAGGTCGCGGCGATGGTGGTCGCGGTGCTCGGTTGTGCCGGGGCGCTGGTCGCGCTGCACCGGATCGACGGGCTCGCCGGGCGCAAGCCGGTGCGGCTCGGCCGGAGCCGGTGGAAGCCGACCGGGCGGGACGCGGCGGTGGCGGCCGCGCTGCTGGCGTGGTGGTTGATCGGGGCGATGACCTCGGACGACGGCTACTTCCTGACGATGGCCCGGGTCAGCGGTGATCTGGGGTACGTCAACGACTTCTACCGGTGGTTCTCCGGTCCGGTCGCGCCGATGGGCTGGTTCGTGGAGCTGCAATCGGCGTGGGTGTCGGTGTCCACGGCGACGCCGTGGCTGCGGGTGCCCGCCTTGCTGATGGGACTGCTGAGCTGGGTGCTGATCAGCCGGTTCGTGCTGCCGCGGCTGGGCCAGCGGGTCCGCCGCAGCCGTGCGGCCGGGTGGGCGGCGGCCGCGGTGTTCCTCGCCTGCTGGCTGCCCTACGACAACGGGCTGCGCCCGGAACCGGTCGTGGTGGTGCTGGCGCTGCTGGCGCTGTGCGCGGTGGAGTACGCGGTGGCGACCCGCCGGTTGGCGCCCGCCGCGGTGGGGCTGATCGTGGCGGCGTTCTCGGTGGCGGTGAACCCGCACGGCATGGTCGCGGTGCTGCCGTTCCTGGCGGCCGCGAAGCCGCTGCTGCACCTGGTGCGGGACCGCGCGGAGCGGTTCGGCTGGGCCGCGGTGCTGAGCCCGATCGCGGCCGCGGGACTGGTGGTGCTGGTCGCCTCGTTCGGGGACCAGTCGTTGAAGACGGTCGCCGAGGCCACCGCGGTGCGTTCCGAGATCGGGCCGTCGCAGGCCTGGTACCAGGAGTTGAGCCGCTACGAGCTGCTGTTCAGCCAGTCCCCGGACGGGTCGCTGACCCGCCGGTTCCCGGTGCTGCTGCTGATCCTGTGCCTGGCGATGTGCGCGGTGGTGCTGCTGCGCCGCGGCCGCATCCGCGGTGCCGCGCTGGGGCCGAGCCGGCGGCTGCTCACGGTCGCCGGGCTGTACTTCGTGGCGCTGGCGCTGACGCCGACCAAGCACACCCACCACTTCGGCATCCTCGCCGCGGTCGGCGGCGCGGTGGCCGCGCTGACGGCGCTGGCGACGA
>NZ_JBEYUS010000073.1:0-32305 GCF_040643635.1 Saccharopolyspora sp. NPDC047091 | reverse complement strand
GCCGGACGCGCCGGGGCTGCGGGCCACCCTCGCCGCGCTGCCCGAAGCCGACCGCGCGCCGGCCGTGCTGGACCTGCTGCTCGCCCAGGTCGCCGCGGTCCTCGGCCACGCCACCGCCGCCGACGTTCCCGCCGACCGGGCGTTCCAGGACCTCGGGTTCGACTCGCTGACCACCGTCGAGCTGCGCAACGCGCTCAGCGCCGCCACCGGCCTCGCGCTGCCCGCCACCCTCGTCTACGACCACCCGAACCCGGTGGCGCTGCGGGACTTCCTGCTCGCCGAACTGCTCGGCTCGCTGCCCGCGCCCGCGTCCGCGCCGGTGCCGGTCGCGCGCGCCGCCGCCGATGACCCGGTCGTCGTGGTCGGCATCGGCTGCCGCTTCCCCGGCGGGGTCCGCGGGCCCGAGGACCTGTGGGAGCTGCTGGCCGCGGGCACCGACGCGATCGGACCGTTCCCCACCGACCGCGGCTGGGACCTGGCCGCGCTCGCTGCCGGGGACTCCGCCACCCGGGAAGGCGGCTTCCTGGACGGGGTCGCCGACTTCGACGCGCCGTTCTTCGGCATCTCGCCGCGCGAGGCGCTCGCGATGGACCCGCAGCAGCGGCTGCTGCTGGAGACCACCTGGGAGTCGCTGGAACGAGCCGGGATCGCCCCGGACGGGCTGCGCGGCAGCGCGACCGGCGTGTTCATCGGCACCAACGGGCAGGACTACTCGCAGCTGCTGCGCGCGGCCGGTGCCGACGTCCGCGGGCACGTGGCCACCGGCAACACCGCCAGCGTGCTCTCCGGCAGGCTGTCCTACTCGCTCGGGCTGGAAGGGCCCGCGGTCACCGTGGACACCGCCTGCTCGTCCTCGCTCGTCGCGCTGCACTGGGCGTTGCAGGCCCTGCGGTCCGGGGAGTGCTCGCTGGCGCTGGCCGGCGGCGTGTCGGTGATGTCCGGGCCGGACTCGTTCGTCGAGTTCAGCGCGCAGAGCGGGCTCGCCCCGGACGGGCGCTGCAAGGCGTTCGGCGCGGACGCCGACGGCACCGCCTGGTCGGAAGGCGTCGGCGTGCTCGTGCTGGAACGGCTCTCCGACGCGCGGCGGCACGGCCACGAGGTGTGGGGCGTGGTGCGCGGCGGCGCGGTCAACCAGGACGGCGCCTCGAACGGGCTCACCGCCCCGAACGGACCCGCCCAGCAGCGGGTGATCCGGCAGGCCCTCGCCGACGCCGGGCTCACCGCCGCCGACGTGGACGTGGTGGAGGCGCACGGCACCGGCACCACCCTCGGCGACCCGATCGAAGCCGGGGCGCTGCAGGCCACCTACGGCCGGGACCGGGCGGAACCGCTGCACCTCGGCGCGATCAAGTCGAACCTGGGCCACACCCAGGCCGCCGCCGGCGTCGCCGGGGTGGTGAAGGTGCTGCTGGCGATGCGGCACGGGACGCTGCCGAAGACGCTGCACGCCGAACGGCCCAGCCCGCACGTGGACTGGGACGCCGCCGGGATGGCGCTGCTCGCCGAACCGCGGCCGTGGCCGGCGGCCGGGCACCCGCGCCGCGCCGGGGTCTCCGCGTTCGGCGTGAGCGGCACCAACGCGCACGTCATCCTCGAACAGGCCCCCGAGCCCGAACCCGGACCGGAGAAGGTGCCGGTGCGGCCGCGGGCCGTGCCGTGGCCGGTGTCGGCCCGCACCCGGGAGGCGCTGGACGAGCAGCTCGCGCGGCTCACCGGCGCCACCACCGGGACCGATAGGCCCACTGTGGACGTCGGTTTCTCGCTGGCCACCGGACGAGCCGCGCTGCGGCACCGGGCGGTGCTGCTGGCCGGGCCGGACGGGGCCGTGGAAGTCGCCCGCGGCACCGACGCCGGGCCCGGCAGGACCGCGTTCCTGTTCGCCGGCCAAGGCGCGCAGCGCGCGGGGATGGGCCGCGAGCTGGCCGCTCGATACCCGGTGTTCGCGGCCGCGCTGGACGAGGTGTGCGCGCACCTGGACCTCGAACTGGACCGGCCGCTGCGCGAGATCATGTTCGCCGAGCCCGGCAGCGAGGATGCCGCGCTGCTCGACGAGACCGGGTTCACCCAGCCCGCGCTGTTCGCGTTCGAGGTCGCGTTGTACCGGTTGTTCGAATCCTGGGGTGTGCGGCCGGATCTGCTGACCGGGCACTCCATCGGCGAACTGGCCGCCGCGCACGTCGCGGGCGTGTTCTCGCTGCCGGACGCCGCGAAGCTCGTCGGCGCCCGCGCCCGGCTGATGCAGGCGCTGCCCGCCGGCGGAGCGATGATCGCGGTGCAGGCCACCGAGGACGAAGTGGCCGCGCAGCTCACCGAGCGGGTCGCGATCGCCGCCGTGAACGGGCCCGACTCCGTCGTCGTCTCCGGCGCCACCGCCGAAGCGCAGCGCATCGCCGCGCACTTCGGCGACCTCGGCCGCCGCACCCGCTGGCTCACCGTCAGCCACGCCTTCCACTCGCCGCTGATGGACCCGGTGCTGGACGAATTCCGCCGCACCGCGGCCGGAATCGAGTTCCACGCCCCGGAGATCCCGGTGGTGTCCGACCTGACCGGCACCGTCGCCGACCCGGCCGAACTGGGCAGCGCCGACTACTGGGTGCGGCACCTGCGCGAGGCCGTGCGGTTCGCCGACGCCGTCCGCACCCTGCACGACGCGGGCACCACCCGGTTCGTGGAACTCGGACCGGACGGGGTGCTCGCCGCGCTCGCCCGGCAGTCGCTGCCCGCGGACGGCCCGCTCGTCGTCGCCACCCAGCGCGCCGACCGGGACGAGGAGACCGCGCTCGGCACCGCCCTCGCCCGGCTGCACGTCCACGGCGCCCACGTCGACTGGGCGGCGCACTTCGCGGGCACCGGGGCGCGGCGCACCGCCCTGCCGACCTACGCGTTCCAGCGGGAGCGCTACTGGCCGGAACCGGCCGCCGCCACCGCGGGCGATCCGGCGGACGCCGAGTTCTGGGCCGCCGTCGAACGGGAGGACCTCACCGCGCTGTCCGGTTCCCTCGACGTGGACGACGCGTCGCTGTCCGCCGTGCTGCCCGCGCTGTCGTCCTGGCGCCGCCACCGCCGCGAACACGCCGCCGTGGACGGCTGGCGCTACGCGATCGGGTGGACGCCGATCAGCACCACCCGCCGGTCCACCGGCCCCTGGCTGGTGCTCGTCCCCGCGGCGGAACGCGATACCGACTGGACCGCCGCGGTGCTGGACGCCCTGCCCGGCGCCGACGTGCGCGAACCCGCCGCCACCGGCGAGCTCCAGGACGGCTACGCGGCGGTCGTCGCGCTGCCCGGCGCCGACC
This sequence comes from Saccharopolyspora sp. NPDC047091, assembly GCF_040643635.1. Lineage (NCBI taxonomy): Bacteria > Bacillati > Actinomycetota > Actinomycetes > Pseudonocardiales > Pseudonocardiaceae > Saccharopolyspora > Saccharopolyspora sp. NPDC047091. The sequence continues at coordinate 29,009 of NZ_JBEYUS010000073.1, read as the reverse complement.
CGGCGGCGCTGCTGCCCGCGCTGCGGGACGCCGGGATCACCGCGCCGCTGTGGGCGCTGACCCGCGGCGCCGTCGCCGTCGGCCGCGCCGAGCTCCCGGACGTCGAGGCCGCCGCGCTGTGGGGCCGCGGCCGCGTCCTCGCCCTGGACGAACCCGAGGCGTGGGGCGGGCTCGTGGACCTGCCCGCGACCGCCGACCGGCGCGCCGCCGAGCGGCTGCCCGCCGTCCTCGGCGGCACCGAGGACCAGGTCGTGCTGCGCGCCGCGGGCGCCTACGGGCGCAGGCTCCGGCCCGCACCCGCACCGGCCGCCCCGTGGCGGCCGCACGGCACCGTGCTCGTCGTCGGCGACGACACCTCCACCGGCCACCTGAGCAGCCGGTTCGCCGCCGACGGTGCCGAGCACGTGCTGCGCGCGAGCACCGCGGACCTCCGCGAGGTCCTCGACGCCGCACCCGGCCCGATCACCGCCGTCGTGCACGCCGCCGACGGCACCGACCCCGTCGCGGACGCCGAACAGCTCGCCGCACTGCTGGCCGGACAGCCCCTCGACGCGTTCGTGCTGATGACCTCCATCGCCGCGGTGTGGGGCGTGCGCGGGCAGCAGCAGGCGGCCGCCGACGGCGCCCGGCTCGACGCGCTGGTTCGCCGGCTGGCGGCCGACGGCATCCCCGCCCGGCTGCTCGCCTGGAGCGCCTGGGAGTCCACATCGGACGGAGCGGCGGCGCACCGCAGGGCCAACGGGCTGCCCGCGCTGGACCCGGACCGGGCCGCCACCGCGTTCGGCCGCGCCCTCGGCGGGCCCGAGACCTCGCTGGTGCTCGCGGACGTGCGGTGGGAGACCTTCGCGCCCGCGTTCACCGCCGACCGCCGCAGCGCGCTGTTCGACGACATCCCCGCGGCCGCGCCCGCCGATGCCGACGCCGGCCCCGACGGCGGCTCGCTGCTCGCCGAGCTCGCCGCGCTCGGCGGACCGGAGCGCGCCGACCGGGTGCTCGACCTGGTGCGCACGGCCGCCGCCCAGGTCCTCGGGCACGGCGGCCCGGACGCCGTCGAACCGGACCTGCCGTTCCGCGACCTCGGCTTCGACTCGCTCACCGCCGTGGACCTGCGCGGCGCGCTCGGCGCGGCCACCGGGCTCGCACTGCCCGCCACGCTCGTGTTCGACCACCCGACGCCGGACGCGCTCGCCGCGCACCTGCTCGCCGAGCTCACCGGCGCCGAACGCGGCACCGAACCCGTCGCGGCCGCCGCGGCACCGGACGACGACCCGATCGCCATCGTCGGCATGAGCTGCCGCTACCCGGGCGGCGTCCGCTCGCCCGAAGACCTGTGGCGGCTGCTGCTCGACGAGACCGACGCCATCGGGCCCGCGCCCGCCGACCGCGGCTGGGACCTGACCGCGATGGGCACCAAGGAAGGTGGATTCCTCTACGACGTCGCCGAATTCGACCCCGGCTTCTTCGGCATCTCGCCGCGCGAAGCCATGGTGATGGACCCGCAGCAGCGCATCGTGCTCGAAGCGGCCTGGGAGGCGTGGGAACGCGCCGGCATCGACCCGGCGGCGCTGCGCGGCACCGACGCGGGCGTGTTCGTCGGCGGCGGCTCCGGCGACTACCGGCCCCCGGCCGGGCAGGTCGGGCACGCCCAGACCGCCCAGTCCGCGAGCCTCATCTCCGGGCGGCTCGCCTACACCTTCGGGCTGGAAGGACCCGCGGTCACCGTGGACACCGCCTGCTCGTCCTCGCTCGTCGCGCTGCACCAGGCGGTGCAGGCGCTGCGCACCGGCGACTGCTCGGTCGCGCTGGCCGGCGGGGTGACGGTGATGTCCACCCCCGTCGGCTTCGTCGAGTTCGGCGAGCTGGGCGCGCTGTCCCCGGACGGGCGCTGCCGCGCCTTCGCCGACGGCGCCGACGGCACCGGCTGGTCCGAAGGCGTCGGGATGCTCGTGGTGGAGCGGCTGTCCGACGCGCGGCGGCACGGGCACCAGGTGCTCGCCGTGCTGCGCGGGTCCGCCGTCAACTCGGACGGTGCTTCGAACGGGCTCACCGCGCCGAACGGGCTGTCCCAGCAGCGGGTGATCCGCAAGGCGCTCGCCACCGCGGGCCTCGCACCGTCCGATGTGGACGTGGTGGAGGCGCACGGCACCGGCACCTCGCTGGGCGATCCGATCGAGGCGCAGGCGCTGCTGGCGACCTACGGGCAGGACCGGGACGAACCGCTGCTGCTCGGCTCGATCAAGTCCAACATCGGGCACAGCCAAGCCGCTTCCGGCGTCGCGGGCGTCATCAAGTCGGTGCTGGCGATGCGGCACGGCGAACTGCCGAAGACGCTGCACGTGGACCGGCCCTCCACGCACGTCGACTGGACGGCGGGCGCCGTCGAGCTGCTCACCGAGCGCACCGGCTGGCCCGGCACCGGCAGGCCGCGCCGCGCCGCGGTGTCCTCCTTCGGCGCCAGCGGCACCAACGCGCACGTGGTCCTGGAGCAGGCACCCGAGGTCGAGGCGCCGGTGGAACCCGCGGCGGAACCGGGACTGCTGCCCGTCGTCGTCTCCGCCCGCACCCCGGAAGCGCTGCGGGTGCAAGCGGAACTGCTGCTGCGCACCGGAACCGAGCTCGCCGATCTGGCCTGCTCGCTGGCCACCACCCGCGCGCACTTCGAGCACCGGGCCGCCGTGCTCGCCGCCGACCGCACCGCGCTGCACGCCGGGCTCACCGCGCTCGCCGGTGGCGGGACCGCGCCGAACCTGCTGCGCGGCGGCGGAAAACCGGGCAAGCTCGCGTTCCTGTTCTCCGGGCAGGGCGCCCAGCGCGCCGGGATGGGCCGGGAGCTGTCGGCCCGGTTCCCGGTGTTCGCGGCCGCGTTGGACGAGGTGTGCGCGCACTTCGACCTGGAACTGGACCGGCCGTTGCGGGACGTGATGTTCGCCGAGGCGGGCAGCGAGGATGCGGCGCTGCTCGACGAGACCGGGTTCACCCAGCCCGCGCTGTTCGCGTTCGAGGTCGCGCTGCACCGGCTGTTCGAATCCTGGGGCGTGCGACCGGACTTCCTCACCGGGCACTCGATCGGGGAGCTCGTCGCCGCGCACGTCGCGGGCGTGTTCTCGCTGCCGGACGCGGTGCGGCTCGTCGCCGCCCGGTCCCGGCTGATGCAGGCGCTGCCCGCGGGCGGGGCGATGATCGCGGTGCAGGCGGCCGAAGAGGAGGTCGTGCCGCTGCTCACCGAGCAGGTCGCGATCGCCGCCCTCAACGCACCCGACTCGCTGGTTCTCGCCGGGGACGAGCCTGCGGTGCGCGAGCTCGCCGAGCGGTTCGCGGCGAACGGGCGAAAGACTAGGCGTTTGCGGGTCAGCCATGCGTTTCACTCACCTCTGATGGACGCCATGCTGGAGGAATTCGGCCGCACCGCCCGGGACATCGGCTACGCCGCCCCGGCGCTCCCGGTCGTGTCCAACCTGACCGGTGGGATCGCCACCGCCGAGCAGCTGTGCGATCCCGGTTACTGGGTGGACCACGTGCGCCGGGCCGTGCGGTTCGCCGACGGCGTCCGCACCCTCGCCGATCGCGGCGTCGGCACCTGCTGCGAACTGGGCCCGGACGCGGTGCTCGCCGCACTGGTCGACGGCACCCTCGACGGCCAGGCCGAGGTGGTCCCCGCGCAGCGCGCCGGACGGGACGAGGCCGAGACCGCGATCACCGCGCTGGCCCGGCTGCACACCTGCGGGACGACGCCGCGCTGGGCCGAGTTCTTCGCCGACCGCGGCGCCCGCCGCGCGGACCTCCCGACCTACCCGTTCCAGCACGAGCGCTTCTGGCCGGAGACCGCGGCACCCGCGGCGGAGAACCGCGCTGCCGCAGCGGAATCCGACACCGCGTTCTGGAACGCGGTCGCCGACGCCGACTACGCCGAGCTCGCCGCGGAACTCGACGTGCCCGGCACCGCGCTGTCCGAGGTGCTGCCCGCGCTGTCCGGCTGGCGGGAACGGCAGCAGGAGCAGGCGACCGTCGACTCCTGGCGGCACCGCTTCGGCTGGAAGGCGCTCACCGCCCCGGCCGCCCGGCCCACCGGGACCTGGCTGGTGGTGCTGCCCGCGGACGGCACCGGCCGGGACGCCGACGTGCTCGGCGCGTTCGACGACGCGGTGCGGATCGAACTCGACGCCCCCGACCGGGAGTCCTGGCGCGTCCTGCTCCGCGAGGCCACCGGCGGCCGGCCCGTCGACGGTGTGGTCTCGCTGCTCGCCACCACCGACACCGGACGCGCCGTGCCGGCCGGACCGGCCCGCACCGCGACCCTGCTGCAAGCCCTCGGCGACGCCGGGCTCGACGCGTCACTGTGGACGGTCACCCGCGGTGCGGTCGCCGCCGGTCGCGGCGAACCAGTGCCGCACCCGGTGCAGGCCGCCGCGTGGGGGCTCGGCCGCGTCGCCGCGCTCGAACACCCGGACCGCTGGGGCGGGCTGATCGACCTGCCCGCGGAACTCGACGCGGACACCACCGCGCGGTTCGCGACGGTGCTCGCCGGGCTCGACGGCGAGGACCAGGTCGCGGTGCGGCCCGGCGCCACCCTCGGCCGCCGCCTGTTGCCCGCGCCTGAACGGCCCGCGCAGCGGTGGAACCCCACCGGCACCGTGCTCATCACCGGCGGCACCGGCGCGCTCGGTGCCCAGGTCGCCCGGCACCTCGCCGCGACCGGGGCGGAACACCTGGTGCTGCTCAGCCGCAGCGGCGCCGACGCGCCGGGAGCCGCGGAGCTCCGGGCCGAACTCGCCGAACTCGGCGCCACCACCGCCGTCGAAGCCTGCGACGTCGCCGACCGGGAATCGCTGGCCGCCGTGCTCGGCGGCATCCCCGCCGCGCACCCGCTGACCGGCGTGGTGCACGCCGCCGGGGTGCTCGACGACGGAGTGCTCGACGGGCTCACCCCCGACCGGTTCGACGCGGTGCTGCGCACCAAGGTCACCGGGGCGCTGCTGCTCGACGAGCTCACCCGCGAGCACGAGCCGACCGCGTTCGTGCTGTTCTCCTCCGCGTCGGCCGCCGTCGGCAACGCCGGGCAGGGCGGGTACGCCGCCGCGAACGCGGTGCTCGACGCGCTCGCCGAACAGCGGCACGCCGCCGGGCTGCCCGCCACCTCCATCGCCTGGGGCGCCTGGGCCGGTGCCGGGATGGCCGCGGGTCAGGACGCCGCCGACCACGCCCAGCGCGGCGGTGTCGACGCCATGCGGCCCGACCTGGCGCTGCGGGCGTTCGACGAGCTCGCCACCGGCGCGGAACCGGCGCTGCTGGTCGCCGCGGTGAGCGAGCGGTTCGCCCGCACCTTCACCGCGGCCCGGCCCAGCCCGCTGCTGCGCGAACTGCCCGGCCGCGCCGAGGACACGGCGCCCGCGCCCGTCGAGAACGGCTCGCTGCGCGCCGAACTCGCCGAACTGCCGCCGGCCCGCCGCCGGGACGTGCTGCTCGACCTGGTCCGCGGGCACAGCGCCGACATCCTCGGTCACTCCGGGCCGGACGCCGTCGGCCCCGACCGAGCGTTCCGCGACCTCGGCTTCGACTCGCTGGCGGCCGTGGAGCTGCGCAACCGGCTCGGCGCCGCGAGCGGGCTGCGGCTCGGCGCGACGATGGTCTTCGACCACCCGACACCCGCCGACCTCGCCGACCACCTGCTCACCGGGCTCGACCTCGACGGCGACCCCGGGGCGGACGAGGCGGACGAGGCGCGCATCCGGCGGCTGCTGGCCACCGCACCGCTGTCCGCGCTGCGCGCCGCGGGCGTGCTGGAGGCGCTGGACGGGCTGGACGGGCTGGACGGGCTGGACGGCGAGCAGGCGGACGGGGCGGACTCCGGTACCGAGGCCGGGACCGATGAGTCGATCGACGCGATGGCACTGGACGACCTCGTGCAGGCGGCGCTCGACGGTGCCGTCGAGACCGACTGATGTCGAGACCGACCCACGGAGTTGATGATGACCTCTGGCGAGCACGCCCCGGTGGACCGGCAGGTGCAGGTCGAAAAGGCACTCCGCGCGTCGATGAAGGAGACGGAGCGGCTGCGCAGGCAGAACCAGCGGCTCCTCGCGCAGCGGGCTGAACCGATCGCGATCGTGTCGATCGGCTGCCGCTACCCGGGCGGGATCCGCTCCCCGGAACAGCTGTGGGAGCTGGTCGACTCGGGCGGTGACGCCATCGGCGAGTTCCCCGCCGACCGCGGCTGGGACCTGGCGGAGCTGCGGGACGCGGGCACCGACGCGCGCGGCAACGAGGTGACCCGCCGCGGCGGGTTCCTCGACGGCGTCGCCGACTTCGACCCCGGCTTCTTCGGCATCTCGCCGCGCGAGGCGCTGTCCATGGACCCGCAGCAGCGGCTGCTGCTGGAGGTGTCCTGGGAGGCGGTGGAGCGCGCGGGCCTCGATCCCGCCGCGCTGCGCGGCAGCCGCACCGGCGTGTTCGTCGGCACCAACGGGCAGGACTACGCCTACCTGGTGGTGCGGTCGCTGGCCGACGCCGACGGCGACGTGGGCACCGGCATCGCGGCGGGGGCCGTCTCCGGCCGGCTGTCCTACGAACTGGGGCTGGAGGGCCCGGCGGTCACCGTGGACACCGCCTGCTCGTCCTCGCTGGTCGCGCTGCACCAGGCGGCGCACGCGCTGCGGGCGGGGGAGTGCGAGCTGGCGCTGGCCGGGGGCGTGAACGTGATGTGCACCCCGGGCGCGCTGCTGGAGTTCAGCAGGCAGGGCGGGCTGGCCACCGACGGCCGGTGCAAGGCGTTCTCCGACGCCGCGGACGGCACCGGCTGGTCCGAGGGCGTCGGCGTGCTGGTGCTGGAACGGCTCTCCGACGCGCGCCGCAACGGGCACCCGGTGCTGGCGCTGGTGCGCGGCTCCGCGGTGAACTCCGACGGCGCCTCCAACGGCTTCACCGCGCCCAGCGGGCGCGCGCAGCAGCGGGTGATCCGGCAGGCCCTGTCCGCCGCCGAACTGTCCACATCGGACGTCGATATGGTGGAGGCGCACGGCACCGGGACGTCGCTGGGCGATCCGATCGAGGCGAGCAGCCTGCTGGCGACCTACGGGCAGGACCGGGCGGAACCGCTGCGGCTGGGGTCGATCAAGTCCAACCTCGGGCACGCGCAGGCCGCCGCAGGCGTCGCCGGGGTGATCAAGGTGGTGCAGGCGATGCGGCACGGGGTGCTGCCCCGCACGCTGCACTGCGATCCGCCGTCCTCGCACGTGGACTGGTCGTCCGGTGCCGTCGAACTGCTGACGGCGGCCGAACCGTGGCCGGAGACCGGCAGGCCGCGCCGCGCGGCGGTGTCCTCGTTCGGGGTGAGCGGCACCAACGCGCACACGATCCTGGAGCAGGCGCCGGAGGAGACCGCGGACGCCGTTCCCGGGACATCGCCGGACGAGACCGCGGCCGGTGCGGCTCGATCCGCCGGTGCCGGGGCCGTCGATGTCGGGATCACCCGCGCCGGAGCCGCCCGCGCCGGGTCCATCGCCGCCGGGACCGCCGCCGCCGGGGCCACCGATGTCGAGGCGGCCCACGCCGGTGCGACCGGCGCCGGATCCGCCGACCTCGGATCCGCCGGTGCCGGGTCCGCCGGTGCCGGGTCCGCCGGTGGCCGGTCCGCCGAGGCGCCGCCCGGACCGGTGCCGTGGCTGGTGTCCGGCCGCACCGAGCAGGCGCTGCGCGACCAGGTGGCCGCACTGCTCGGGCACCTCGACGCGCACTCGGACGCCCGCGCGGCGGACCTGGCGTTCTCGCTGGCCACCACCCGTACCGCCTGCGAACACCGGCTCGCCGTGACCGGCACCGAACCGACCGGGCTGCGGGACGCGCTCGCCGGCTGGCTCGACGGCACCGCGCCGGACGCGCACCGCGGCGTGGTGGAACGTCCGGCGAAGCTCGCCGTGCTGTTCTCCGGCCAGGGCGCCCAGCGCGCCGGCGCCGGGCGGGAGCTCGCCGAGCGGTTCCCCGCGTTCGCCGACGCGCTGGAGAAGGTGCTCGCCGAGCTGGACCGGCACCTGGACCGGCCGCTGCGCGAGCTGCTGTTCGCCGAGCCCGGCAGCCCCGACGCGGCTCTGCTGGACCGCACCGGGTACACCCAGCCCGCGCTGTTCGCCGTCGAGGTGGCGCTGTACCGGCTGCTCGAATCCTGGGGCGTCACCCCCGGTTTCGTGGCGGGCCACTCCCTCGGCGAGATCACCGCGGCGCACGTCGCCGGGGTGCTGTCGCTGCCGGACGCCGCCGCGCTCGTCGCCGCCCGCGGCCGGTTGATGCAGGCACTGCCCGAGGGCGGCGCGATGCTCGCGGTCCGCGCCGCCGAGGACGAGGTCGCACCGCTGCTGACCGGGCAGGTCGCGGTGGCCGCGGTGAACGCCCCCGGCTCGGTGGTGCTGTCCGGCGCCGCGGACGAGCTGGACGCGGTGCGGCAGCGGCTCGACGCGGAGGGCCGCACGACCACCCGGCTGGCGGTCAGCCACGCGTTCCACTCGCCGCTGATGGACCCGATGCTCGACGACTTCCGGGCCGTGGTGCGGCGAGCCACCTTCGGCAGGCCGCTGCTGCCGCTGGTGTCGAACCTGACCGGCCGCAGCGCCACCGCCGCCGAGCTCGCCGACCCGGAGTACTGGGTGCGGCACGTGCGCGAACCGGTGCGCTTCGCGGACGGGGTGCGCGCGCTCGCCGACGACGGTGCCTCGGTGTTCCTCGAGCTGGGGCCGGACAGCGCGCTGTGCTCGATGGCGCAGGAGACCCTGGAGCCGGGCACCCCGGTGATCCCGGTGCTGCGCCGCGACCGGGACGACCACGCCGCCGCGGTGACCGCGCTGGCCCGGTTGCACGTGGCCGGGGTCCCGGTCGGCTGGGCCGAGTTCTTCGCGGGCGGCGCCGACCGCGTCGACCTGCCGACCTACGCGTTCCAGCACGAGCGGTACTGGCCGGACGCCGCCCCGCCGGCGGGGGACGCCGCCGGACTCGGCCTGGCCGGGGCCGAGCACCCGCTGCTGGGGGCCGCGGTGGACGAGGCGGACGGGGACGGGGTGCTGTTCACCGGCAGGCTCTCGCTGGCCACCCACCCGTGGCTGGCCGACCACGTCGTCGGCGGCCACGTGTTCTTCCCCGGCACCGGTTTCCTGGAGCTCGCGGTGCGCGCCGCCGACCAGGTGGGCTGCGCCCAGGTGGAGGACCTGACGCTGGCCGCGCCGCTGGTGCTGCCCGAACGCGGCGCCGTGCAGGTGCAGCTGCGGGTGGATGGGGCCGACGGCTCGGGCCGCCGCGAGCTGCGGCTGCACTCCCGGTCGGCCGACGACCCGGGCGCGCCCTGGACCCGACACGCCACCGGGCTGCTCGTCGAACCGGAGCACGTGCTGGACTTCGACGCCGCGACCTGGCCGCCACCCGGTGCGTCCGAAGTGGACATCGGCTCGCTGTACGACGACTACGCCGCGACCGGGCTGGACTACGGGCCGGTGTTCCGCGGGCTGCACGCGGTGTGGCGCCGCGACGAGGAGCACTACGCGGAGGTGCGGCTGCCCGCGGAGGTCCGCGACGCCGAGGCCTACGGGCTGCACCCGGCGCTGCTGGACGCGGTGCTGCACGCCACCGTGTTCGCCGCGTCCGAGGCCGACGGTCGCGGGTTGCTGCCGTTCTCGTGGAGCGGTGCCTCGCTGCACGCCTCCGGCGCCTCGGTGCTGCGGGTGCGGATCACCCGCAGCGGGCAGGACGCGGTGCGGCTGGTCGCCGCCGACCCGCAGGGCATCCCGGTGCTGTCGGTCGATTCCCTGGTGCTGCGCGAGGCGGGCCCGGCCGCGGCGGCTCCCGCCGGGCAGGACGAGCTGAACTCGCTGTTCCACGTCGACTGGGTGCCGCACCGCGACGACTCCGGGACGCCGTCCACCGCGCGGTGGGCCGTGCTGGGCGCCGACGAGCTCGGACTCGGCGTGGCCGTCGCGGTGGATTCGCTCGCCGAACTGCCGGACCCGGTGCCCGACTTCGTGGCGGTCCCGCTCCGCGGCGAGCAGGCGGACCCGGCGGCGGTGCACGCGCTCACCGGGCGGGTGCTGGAGCTGGTGCGGCACTGGCTCGCGGACGACCGGTTCGCGGCCGCCCGGCTGGTGTTCGTCACCCGCGGCGCGGCGGCCGACGAGCCGGACCTCGCGGCGGCCTCGGTGTGGGGCCTGGTGCGGTCCGCGCAGGCCGAGCACCCGGACCGGTTCCTGCTGCTCGACCTGGACGACCGGGACGAGCCGAACGACCCGGACGAGCCGGTTGATCAGGACGGCGCGGGGGACGGCGCGGTGCGCGGTGGTTCCGCCACCGCGGTGCCCGCGGTGGTACCCGGCCTCGTCGCCGCCGACGAACCGCAGGCCGTGCTCCGCGGCGGCGAACCGCGGGTGGCGCGGCTGGCGCCGCTGGCCACCGCGAGCTCGCTGGTGCCGCCCGCCGGCGTGCCCTGGCACCTGGACAGCGCCGCCAAGGGCAGCCTGGACGACCTCGAACTCGTCCCGTTCCCGCAGGCCGCGGAACCGCTCACCGGCCGGGACGTGCGGGTGCGGATCGAGGCCGCCGGGGTGAACTTCCGGGACGTGCTCAACGCGCTCGGCATGTACCCGGGCGAAGCCGGGCCGTTCGGCTCGGAGGCCGCCGGGATCGTCGTGGACACCGGGCCCGAGGTCACCGGCCTGCAGCCGGGCGATCGGGTGCTGGGCATGGTGTTCGGCGGGTTCGGTCCACTGGGGACGGTCGACGAGCGGTTCCTGACCCGGGTGCCCGCGGCGTGGTCCTGGCCGACCGCCGCCTCGGTGCCGCTGGTCTTCCTCACCGCCTACCACGGCCTGGTCGACCTGGCGGAGCTGCGCGCGGGCGAGAAGGTGCTCGTGCACGCGGGCGCCGGCGGCGTCGGCATGGCGGCGATCCAGCTCGCCCAGCACCTCGGGGCGGAGGTGTTCGCCACCGCGAGCGAGGCCAAGCAGGACGTGCTGCGGTCGCTGGGCGTCGCCGACGACCACATCGCCTCCTCCCGGGACACCGCGTTCGAAGCGGCGTTCGCGCAGGTCGCCGGGGACGGCGGCATCGACGTGGTGCTCAACGCGCTGTCCGGCGAGTTCGTCGACGCCTCGCTGCGGTTGCAGCCGCGCGGTGGCCGGTTCGTCGAGATGGGCAAGACGGACCTGCGCACCGACGTGCCCGGCGTGCGGTACCGGTCGTTCGACCTCGGGCTGGTCGACCCGGACCGCATCCAGGAGATGCTCCGCGAGCTGATCGGCCTGTTCGACGCGGAGGTGCTGCGGCCGCTGCCGGTGCGGACCTGGGACGTGCGGCGGGCGCCGGAGGCGTTCCGGCACATGAGCCTCGCCCGGCACGTCGGCAAGATCGTGCTGACCGTCCCGCGCGGCTGGGACTCGGACGGCACCGTGCTGATCACCGGCGGCACCGGTGGGCTCGGCGCGGAACTGGCCCGGCACCTGGTCACCGAGCACGGTGCCCGGCACCTGCTGCTGGCGAGCCGCCGCGGCCCGGACGCGCCCGGTGCTGCGGACCTGCGCGCCGAACTCGCCGAGCACGGCGCCGAGGTCACCCTCGCCGCCTGCGACGTCGCCGACCGGGACGCCGCGCGCGAGCTGGTGGCCGCGGTGCCCGCGGACCACCCGCTGACCGCGGTGGTGCACACCGCGGGCGTCCTCGACGACGGCGTGGTCGACGCGCTGACCGGGGAGCGGCTGGACGCGGTGCTGCGGCCGAAGGTGGACGGGGCGTGGCACCTGCACGAGCTCACCGCCGAGCTGGACCTGGCGGCGTTCGTCGTCTACTCCTCGGTGTCCGGGGTGCTGGGCAGCGCCGGGCAGGCCAACTACGCGGCGGCCAACGTGTTCCTGGACGCCCTCGCCCGGTACCGCCGGGCGCGCGGGCTGCCCGCGGTGTCCCTCGCGTGGGGGGCGTGGGAGCAGGGCGTCGGCATGACCGCCGGGCTCGACGAGCGGGACCTGCGCCGCATCGGCGACAACGGGATGCCGCCGCTGCCGGTCGAACGCGGGCTGGCGCTGTTCGACACCGCGATCGGCGCGGACGAACCGCTGGTGGTGCCGCTGGGCATCGGGTCGACCGCGGTCCGCGCGCAGGGCGAAGTGCCCGCGCTGCTGCGCGGCCTGGTGCGGTCGACGCGCCGGACGGCCGCGGCCGCGGACCCCGCCGCGGAGCGGGCCGGGCTCGCCGAACGGCTCGCCGGGCTGCGCGGCCCGGCGCGCGAGCAGGAGCTGGTGCTGCTGGTCCGCGACGCCGCGGCGGTCGTGCTCGGGCACGGTTCGGCCGCGGAGATCGGTGCCGAGCGGGAGTTCCGCCGCATCGGGTTCGACTCGCTCACCGCCGTGGAGCTGCGCAACCGGCTCGCCGCGTCGACCGGGGTGCGGCTGCCGTCCACCCTGGTCTTCGACCACCCGACCCCGCTGGCGGTGGCCCAGGTCCTCGCCGCGGAGTTCGGCCCGGCGGACGACGGGGCGGACCGGGCGCACGTCCCGGGCGGGTCCGGCGGATCGGCCGGGCAGGGTGGCACGGCGCTGCTCGCCGAGCTGGACCACCTGGAGCACGTCCTCGCCGCGGGCGAGGCGGGCGCCGAGTTCCGCCGCGAGGTCACCGCCCGGCTGCACGGCCTGCTGGAGCGCTACGGCGACGCCGCGCGGCACGGCGACGAGGAGTCCGCGGAGCCCGCGGTGGGCGAGCGCATCCAAGGGGCGAGCGCCGACGACCTGCTGACGTTCATCGACAACGAGCTCGGCAGGCGAACCCAGCCCTGACCGCAGCCCACCGACACCGGACCGGACCCGTGCCGTGGCGCGCGCGCCACCGCGGTCGTTCGCAGAGAGGAACCGACGATGCCGGACGAAAGCACTCTCGTCGATTACCTGAAGTGGGTCACCGCTGATCTGCACGAGACCCGCCAACGCCTGCACGAGGCGGAGACGGGCAGGCACGAGCCGGTGGCGATCGTCGGCATGGCCTGCCGGTTCCCCGGTGCCGATTCGCCGGAGCGGCTCTGGGAGCTGCTGTCGGCGGGCGAGGACGCGATCTCCGGGTTCCCCGCGGACCGCGGCTGGGACCTGGCGGCGCTCGGCGAGGGACGCAGCGCCACCGGGCGCGGCGGGTTCCTGCCGGGGGCGGGCGACTTCGACCCGGGCTTCTTCGACATCTCGCCGCGCGAGGCGCTCGCGATGGACCCGCAGCAGCGCCACGCGCTGGAGGTGTCCTGGGAGGCGCTGGAGCGCGCGGGGATCGACCCGAAGTCGTTGCGGGGCAGCCGTACCGGCGTGTTCGTCGGCACCACCGGGCAGGACTACATCCACCTGGTGCTCGCCTCGGGCGAGGACCTGGAGGGGCACGCCTCGACCGGGATGGCGGCCAGCGTGCTCTCCGGCCGGGTGGCGTTCGCCCTGGGGCTGGAGGGTCCGGCGCTGACCGTGGACACCGCCTGCTCGTCCTCGCTGGTGGCGCTGCACCTGGCCGCCCAGGCGGTGCGCACCGGGGAGTGCTCGCTGGCCCTGGCGGGCGGGGTCACGATCATGACCACCTCGGCGAACTTCTCCTCCTTCAGCAGGCAGGGCGGGCTGGCGCCGGACGGCCGGTGCAAGGCGTTCTCCACCGATGCGGACGGCACCGCCTGGTCCGAGGGCGTCGGGATGCTCGCGGTGGAGACGCTGTCCGATGCGCGGCGGCACGGGCACCGCGTGCTGGCGGTGCTGCGCGGCAGCGCGGTGAACCAGGACGGCGCGTCGAACGGCTTGACGGCGCCGAACGGCCCCGCGCAGCAGCGGGTGATCAGGCAGGCCCTCGCGGGCGCCGATCTGTCCACTTCGGACGTCGACGTGGTGGAGGCGCACGGCACCGGAACCCGGCTGGGCGACCCCATCGAGGCGCAGGCGCTGCTGGCGACCTACGGGCGGGACCGGGACGCGCCGCTGCTGCTGGGCTCGATCAAGTCGAACCTCGGGCACACCCAGGCCGCCGCGGGCGTCGCGGGCGTGATCAAGGTGGTGCAGGCGATGCGGCACGGCGAGCTGCCGCCGACGCTGCACGTGCGCAGCCCCTCCGAGCACGTGGACTGGGACACCGGTGCCGTGGAGCTGGCGACCGGCCGCACCGCGTGGCCCGCCACCGGGCATCCGCGCCGCGCCGGGGTGTCCTCGTTCGGCATCAGCGGCACCAACGCGCACGTGGTGCTGGAACAGGCCCCGGAGCCGCCGGAACCGGAAGCCGAGCAGGTGCCGCGGCCGGCCGCGGTGCCGTGGCCGGTGTCCGGCCGCACCCCGGCCGCGTTGCAGGCGCAGCTGGAGCGGATCACCGGCTTCCGCGCCGAGCACCCGGAACTCGACCGGGTCGACGTGGCGCGCTCGCTGGCCACCGGCCGGTCCGCCTTCGAACACCGGGCGGTGCTGCTGGCCACCGACGACGGTGTCGAGGAGGTGGCGCGCGGCGCGGTGGCCGCCGACCCCGGCAAGTTGGCGGTGCTGTTCTCCGGGCAGGGTTCCCAGCGGCTCGGGATGGGCCGCGAGCTGCACGCCCGGTTCCCGGTGTTCGCCGCGGCGCTGGACGACGTGCTGGCCGAGCTGGACCGGCACCGGGACGGCTCGCTGCGCGAGGTGATCTGGGGCGATGACGAGGCGGCGCTGGAGGACACCGGAAGCACCCAGCCCGCGCTGTTCGCCGTCGAGGTGGCGCTGTACCGGCTGGCCGAGTCCTTCGGCGTGCGTGCGGACCTGCTCGGCGGTCACTCGGTGGGGGAGATCGCCGCCGCGCACGTCGCGGGCGTGCTGTCGCTGCCGGACGCCGCGAAGCTGGTGTCCGCCCGGGCCCGCTTGATGAGCCGGTTGCCCGCGGGCGGCGCGATGGCCGCCGTGCAGGCGAGCGAGACCGAGGTCAAGCCGTGGTGCACCGGCCGGACCGCCATCGCCGCGATCAACGGGCCGCGGTCGGTCGTGGTGTCCGGCGACGAGCAGGGCGTGCAGGACGTGGTGGACCGGGTGCGGGCCGACGGGCGCGCGGCGAAGCGGCTCCGCGTCAGCCACGCGTTCCACTCGCCGCTGATGGACCCGATGCTGGCGGAGTTCCGCGCGGTGGTGCGGGAGTTGTCGTTCGCCCCGGCGGAGATCCCGGTCGTGTCGAACCTGACCGGGGAACGGGCCACCGCGGACCTGAGCACCCCGGAGTACTGGGTGCGCCACGTCCGCGAAGCGGTGCGCTTCGCCGACGGGGTGCGGGCGCTGTCCGCCGCGGGCGCCGGGACCTTCCTGGAACTGGGGCCGGACGGTTCGCTGTGCGCGATGGCGCAGGAGTCGTTGCCCGCCACCGCGGTGGAGGTGCCCGCGCTGCGGCGGGACCGCCCGGAGGAGGCGGCCTTCGTGACGGCGCTCGCCCGGCTGCACGTGCGCGGGCTGCGGGTGGCGTGGCCCGAGCTGTTCGCCGGAACCGGGGCGCACCGGGTCGACGTGCCCACCTACGCGTTCCAGCACGAGCGGTTCTGGCCCGCCGCCTCCGCCGGTGCCGCGGACGCGGCCGGGCTGGGCCTGCGGGCGGTGCACCACCCGGTGCTCGGCGCCGCGGTGGGACTTGCGGGTTCCAGCGCGGTCGTGCTGACCGGCCGGATCACGGCGGACGTGGCGGGGGACGTGGTGCCCGCGGCCGCGCTCGCCGAGCTCGCGCTGCGCGCGGCCGACGAGGTGGGCTGCGACCGGGTCGCGGAGCTGGTGCTGGGCGCCGACCCGGTGTCCGCGGTGGAACCGGTCGCGGTGCAGCTGCGGATCGAGGCGGCCGACGAGTCCGGGGCCCGGAACTTCGCGCTGCACACCCGGCCGGCGGCGGCCGAGGACGCCGAGTGGGTCGAGCGCGGCACCGGCGTGCTGAGCACCGCGGCCGCTCCCGAGGTCGACTTCACCGGGGAGCCGCCCGCCGGGGCCGAACCGCTGCCGCGGGACGAGCCGTTCGAGGTGCTGCACCGGGACGGCGCCGTGTTCGCCGAAGTCGCGCTGCCCCCGGGAGTGCCCGCCGCGGGCCACGACCTGCATCCCGTGCTGCTGGACGCGGTGACCCGCGTCGCCGCGGCCGTCCCCGGCGCGGGCGGCGCGCACGCCGTCCGCTGGGACGGGATGTCCTTGCACGCCACCGGTGCCGAGGTGCTGCGGGTGCGGGCGCGCCCCGGCGCGGACGGGACCGAGGTCGTCGCCGTCGACGGCCGGGGGAACCCGGTGCTGGTGGTGGAATCGCTGCACCACGAAGGGGAATCCGCGGCCTCCGCCCGGGAACCGGAGCCGGTCGCGGCCGCCGGGGACCTGGACGTGTCCCGCTCGCTGTTCGGGCTGGACTGGGTTCCCGGCCCGGCGCCGGAGCCGGTCGGCGGGCGGCGCTGGGCGATCGTCGGTGGCGACGAGTTCGACCTGGCGTACGCGCTGCACCGCGCGGACGAGGCGGTGGTGGGCTACGGCGAGTCGTTGTCGGACCTGACGCGCGGCGGCACCGCACCGGACGTGTTCCTGGTCCCGGTGACCGGCGGTACCGCGGCGGAGCCCGACGCGGTGCACGAGCTGGCCCGCCGGGCGCTCGCCCTGCTCCAGGAATGGCAGTCCGACCAGCGGCTCACCGGTTCCCACCTGGTGTTCGTCACCCGGGGCGCGGTGTCGGTCGACGGCGAGGCGCCCGCGGACGTGGCCGCGGCGGCGGTGTGGGGCCTGGTGCGGTCCGCGCAGGCCGAGGAGCCCGCGGGACGGCTGCTGCTGGTCGATCTGGACGACGCGTTCACCTCGGCGGCGGTGCTGCCCGGGTTGCTGGGCGCCGAGGAGCAGCAGATCGCGGTGCGGCAGCGGGAGGTCCGCGTCGCCCGCCTGCTGCCGCTGTCCGAGGCTCGAACCGCAACCGTGTCCACAGTGGACGACATCGACGACATCGACGACATCGACGACATCGTCGGCGGTGCGGGCGAGCCGGACGACGGCGTCCCGGCTGTCGTGCGGCACCCCGGCGGTCCGGCGGAACCCGTGGGCTGGAATCCCGGGGGGACCGTGCTGATCACCGGCGGTACCGGCGGTCTCGGCGCCGAACTGGCCCGGCACCTGGTCGCCGAGCACGGCACCCGGCACCTGGTGCTGGCCAGCCGCCGCGGGCCCGCCACGCCCGGCGCGCTGGAGCTGCGGGCGGAGCTCACCGCGCACGGCGCCGAAGTGCGGATCGCGTCCTGCGACGTGGCCGACGGGGCCGCGGTCGCCGCACTGCTCGCCGAGATCCCCGCCGCGCACCCGCTCACCGCGGTGGTGCACACCGCCGGGGTGCTCGACGACGGCGCGATCGGCTCGCTCACCGCCGACCGGCTGGACCGGGTGCTGCGGCCGAAGGTGGACGCCGCGTGGCGGCTGCACGAGGCCACCCGGGATCTCGACCTGGCCGCGTTCCTGCTGTACTCCTCGGTGTCCGGCGTGATCGGCGGCCCGGGGCAGGGGAACTACGCGGCGGCCAACGCCTTCCTGGACGCGCTCGCGCAGCACCGCCGCGCGCAAGGACTGCCCGCGCAATCGCTCGCCTGGGGGCCGTGGGCGCCCGCGAGCGGGATGACCGCCGCGCTCACCGAAGCCGACCTGGAACGCATGACGGGCTCCGGGCTGCCGCCGCTGTCCGCGGCGCAGGGACTGGCGCTGTTCGACGCCGCGCGCACCAGGGACGAGGCGCTGGTGGTGCCGATCCGCACGAACGCCACCGGTGCGCGCGGGCAGGGCAACGTGCCACCGGTGCTGCGGGAGCTGATCCCCGCGGCCCGCCGTCCCGTCGCCGCGGCGCACCGCGCGGCGGGGTCGCCTGCCGAGCGGATCGCCGCCGCCGACGGGGCGGAACGCCACCGGCTGCTCACCGAACTGGTCGTCTCGCACGCCGCCGCCGTGCTCGGCCACCGGGACGCGGCCGCGGTCGCTCCCGAACGGGACTTCCTGGAGCTCGGCTTCGATTCGCTGATCGCCGTGGAGCTGCGCAACCGCGTGGGGGAGGAGCTGGGCCTGCGGCTGGCGGCCTCGGTCGTGTTCGACGCCAAGACCCCGGACGCGCTGGCCCGTCGGCTGGCGGGCGAGCTCGACGCGCGGGTCGCACCGGCCGCGGGCGGCCCGCGAGCGCAGAGCGGGCCGAACGACGGCCTGGTGAACCTGTTCCTCGCCGGCGTGCACTGCGGCAAGCGCAAGGAGTCGATGCGGATGCTGGGCGCGGTCGCCGCGACCCGTCCGACCTTCGAGACGCCCGCGGAGCTGGCCGAACTGCCCGAGCCGGTGACGCTCGCCGACGGCCCGACCGATCCGCGGCTGATCTGCGTGAGCTCGCCGGGCGCGACCGGCGGGGTGCACCAGTACGCGCGGATCGCCGCGCACTTCCGCGGGATCCGGCACGTGTCGGCGCTGCCGCTGGTCGGTTTCGAACCGGGGGAGGCGTTGCCGGAGCACGGTGCGGCGGCGGTCCGCTCGGTCGCGGAGAGCGCGCTGCACGGCAGCGACGGCGATCCGTTCGTGCTGATCGGGCACTCCACCGGCGGCACCATCGCCTACCACGCGGCGGGCCTGCTGGAGGACACCTGGGGCGTGCGCCCGGAGGCGGTGGTCCTGCTGGACACGCTGAGCCTGCGCTACGACGACAACGACGACATCGACTACGACGAGGTGGCGAACTACTACCTGGCCGACATCGACACCCCGTCGGTGAACCTCAACAGCGCCCGGCTCTCGGCGATGGTGCACTGGTACAACAAGGTCGCCGCGATCGCGGACGCGCCGGTCACCACCGCACCGACCCTGCTGGTGCGCTGCTCGGTGCCCGTCCCGGGCAGCCGCGGCACGAAGGCGCCGCCGGTGATCGACACCGATGCGGTGCGCACCATCGAGGCCGACCACCTCTCGCTGGCCAAGGAGCACTCCGAGCTGACCGCGCACGTGGTGCGCGCCTGGCTCGCGGAACCGGTGCCCGCCCGAACCTGATCCCCTCGCCGGGCCGCAGCTCCCCGCGCGGCGGCCCGCGGGTTGTCCGCGCAGTCGATCCACACAGCGGAGGAAACGCCCATGAGTCAATCCCTCGACCTGCCGACGCTGGGCACCGGGCCGTCGGCCATGCTCCGCCCGCCGAAGGAGCTGCGGGACCTCCAGGAACAGGCACCCGTCTGCAAGGTGCGCACGCCCGCCGGGGACGAGGCGTGGCTGGTGACCCGGCACGAAGAGGTCAAGCAGCTGCTCAAGGACGAGCGGATCAACCGCTCGCACCCGGACCCGCCCTCGGCCCCCCGTTACGTGGACACCCCGTTCTTCAACCTGCTGATCACCGATTCCGATCCGGCGGAGGCGACCCGGCTGCACCGGGAGATGCGCTCGTTGCTGACACCGAGCTTCTCCGCGCGCAGGCTGGCCCGGCTGCGCCCGAAGGTGGTGGAGCTGGCCGAGGAGATGGTGCAGGCGCTGCTGGACAAGGGCCCGCCCGTGGACCTGCACGCCGAGTTCTCCCAGCCCTTCGCGCTGCAGGTGCTGTACGAGCTGATCGGCGTGCCGCCGGAGGACCGGATGCACATCGTGCGGATGCTGGGCCGGATGGCCGTGCTCGGCGATCCCGCCGCCGCCGAGGAGGGCGCCGCCGAGCTGTTCGGCTACATCTCCGAGCTGGTCGGCCGCAAGCGCGGCGATCCCGGCGAGGACGTGATCTCCCGGCTCTGCGAAGCGGGCCTGGACGACGAGCGGATCGGCACCCTCTCCGCAGGCGTGCTGTTCGCCGGGCTGGACAGCGTGATCAGCCACATCGACGTCGGCGTGCTGGTGCTGGCGAACAACCCGGACAAGCGGGACACCGCGATGCAGGACGCCGGGACGATGGCGATCGCGGTCGAGGAGGTGCTGCGCGCGGCGAAGGCGGGCAGCTCGATGCTGCCGCGCTGGGCGGCCGAGGACGTCGAGATCGGTGGGGTGACGATCCGGACCGGCGAGCTGGTGCTGCTGGACTTCACGCTGTCGAACTTCGACGAGCGCGCCTTCGACGACCCGGAGCGGTTCGACGTGGGCCGGGTGCCGAACCCGCACCTGACCTTCGGGCACGGGGTGTGGCACTGCATCGGGGCCCCGCTGGCGCGCGTGGAGCTGCAGACGGCGTTCAGCGCGCTGTTCGGCCGCATCCCGAACCTGCAGGTGGCGGTGGCGCCGGAGGACTTGAAGCTGGAGAGCGGCCAGCTCTCCGGCGGCGTCCTGGAACTGCCGATCACCTGGTGAACCGGCGGGCGGCGTCGCGGCGGGTGCAGCCGCGGCGCCGCCGGGCCGACCCGGCGACGGGCCGAGGACGCGGTCGAGCATCCGGATGAGGGCACGCCTGAACGGGCCGGAGCGGGCACGGCCGAGCGGGCCGGTGCGGGCACGGGCGAGCGGGCCGGTGCGGACGAGGTGCCGCGCGGCGAGGGCGGTGTTCCGGAGATCCATGCCTTCGATGCTGCCCGCGTCGAACACGGGTTCGCATCGCTGGATCGGGCGTGAACCGGACGGGTGACCGGCCCACCCGCCTCAACGGGTGGGCCGGTCACCTGCGGTGGGAGTGCTCAGGCCTCTTCGACGGTGATGGCCTGCGACGGGCAGATCAGGGCCGCCTGGCGGACGTCGTCGGCGTGCTCCGCGCCGGGCGTCTCCTCGAGCAGCGCCACCACGCCGTCGTCGTCCTGGTCGAACACGTCGGGCGCGGACAGCACGCACTGTCCGGCGCCGACGCAGCGGTCCTTGTCCGCGGTGATCTTGAGCATGGCTGTCTCCTTCGGGAACGGTGCGTGGTCACCAGCGGACCGGCAGCGAGTGCAGGCCGAACAGCACGCCGTCGTACTTGAACGGCAGCTCCGCCACCGGTACCGCCAGTTCCAGCTTAGGGATGCGGTCGAACAGGACCCGGTAGGCGAGGTCCATCTCGCCGCGCACCAGGTTCTGCCCCAGGCACTGGTGCACCCCGTAGCCGAAGGCCACGTGGTGCCGCGCGTTGCGGGTCGGGTCGAACCGGTGCGGGCAGCCGAACGCCGCCTCGTCGTGGTTGGCGGCGGCGACCAGCGGCACGATGCCGTCGCCCCGGGCGATGTGCTGCCCGCTGATCTCCAGGTCGTCCACGGCGACGCGCAGCGCCACCAGGTCGGCCACCGAGTGCAGCCGCAGCAGCTCCTCGACGATGCCGTCGGCGCCGATCCACTCGGGGTGCAGCAGCAGCGTCAGCACGCCCAGCGCGATGTTGTTCGCCGTGGTCTCGTGCCCGGCGATGAGCAGCAGCATCGCGACCCCGGACAGCTCGGCGGCGGACATGGTGCCCACCGCGAGCAGCCGGCTGATCAGGTCGTCGCCGGGCCGCTTCTCCTTGATCGAGATGAGCCTGCCGAGGTAGCGCAGCAGTTCCTTGGTGGCGGCCTCGCGCTCGTCGTCGGTGGCGGTGGTGCTGACCAGCGTCCGGGTCTTGGCCTCGAAGAAGTCCCGGTCCGCCTTGGGCACCCCGAGCAGGCTGGAGATCACCAGCGACGGCACCGGCAGCGCGAAGTCGGCCACCAGGTCCGCGGTACCGCCCGCGGCGAGCAGGTCCGCCACCCGGTCCTGCACGACCTGCTCGATGGCGGGGCGCATGTCCCGGATGCGGCGCACCGAGAACTCGGAGATCAGCGTCTTGCGGAACCGGTCGTGGTCGGGCGGGTCGAGCGCCACGAACCAGCCGGGCATGGTGTCGGGGGAGGGCACGCCGCCGGTCTTGCCGAGCAGGCTGGGAAATCCCTCGTGCGTCGGGTTGGAGCTGACGCGCGGGTCGGTGAGCACGGTGCGCACGTCCTCGTGCCGCGTCACCAGCCACACGACGGCGCCGGTGGGCAGCCGGGCGCGCACCAGCCCGGACTGCGCGCGGAAGTCGGCGTATTCGGCGGGCGGGAACGACGCGCCGGGGCGGCGCATCGGGAAGTCGACCACGTCGGACATGATCCGCACTCCATCGTCGTCTGCTGGTGGTCAGTTCCGGCCGTAGAACTCGCGGATGCGGCCCACGATCTGCTCCTGGTCGTCGGCGGTGAGCCCGGTGTAGGTGGGCAGGTAGAGCCCGTCCGCGCTGAACCGGGCGGCGTTGAGCTCGGGCCAGCCGGGGTCGAGGTAGCCGGGCTGCCGGCTCATCGGTTTGAAGAACAGCCGGGTCTCGATGCCGTGCTCCGCGAGGTGGGCGCGCAGCCCTTCGCGGTCGCGGGCGCGCAGGTCGTACATCCACAGCACGTCGCGCGGCGGCATCAGCTCGATGCCGTCGACGTCGCGCAGCCCGTCGTCGTAGCGCTGCTCGATCGCCTCGCGCAGCGCGAGGATCTCGTCGAGCCGTTCGGTCTGGGCGAGCGCGACGGCGGCCTGCATCGCGGTCATCCGGAAGTTGTAGGCCAGCTTCTTGTGCAGGAAGCCGTGATCGGCGGTGAACGCCATGCCGCGCAGGTGCGCGAGCTGCCCGGCCAGCCACGGGTCGCCGGTGAGGCAGATCCCGCCCTCCCCGGCCGTGATGATCTTGTTGGCGAACAGCGAGAAGCAGGCGATGTCGGCGACCGGCGGCACCCCGTGCGCCTCCGCGGAGTCCTCCACGACGCGCAGGCCGTACTGGTGCGCCAGCTCCATGATCGGCTCCATGGCGCAGCGCCTGCCGTACACGTGCACCGGCATGATCACTTTGGTGCGCGGGGTGATCTTCTCCTCGATGCGGTCCACGTCGATGTTCAGGTCGTCGCCGCAGTCCACGAACACCGGGGTGGCGCCGTGGTAGGTGACCGCCCAGGCGGAGGCGATCATGGTGAACTCGGGGACGATGACCTCGTCGCCGGGTCCGACCCCGAGCGCGCGCAGCGCCAGCGTCAGCGCCGTGGTGCCCGAGGAGCAGGCCACGCCGTGCGCGGACCCGTGCCTGCGGGCGAACTCCTCCTCGAAGCGCCGCACGAACGGGCCCTGCGAGGAGATCCAGTTCCCGGCGACGGCCTCGGTGACGTACTCCTGCTCGCGGCCCTGCAACCAGGGTTGGGAGACGGGGAAGCCCATCACAGCCCCGCCTTCTCCGCGGCGAGCGCGGGCAGTTCGGCCAGCAGGTCCGCGGCCGCCTCCCGGCCGCCCGCGTCGCGCAGCAGCTGCCCGAACATCGCGGCGCGGTCTCGGAACGAGCGCTCGTCGAGCACTCGGGTGAGCTTGTCCAGCACGTCCGCGACGTCGATCGTCTCCGGCCGGTCCAGGGTGAGGCTCACCCCGAAGTCGCGGCCGCGCACCGCCTGGTCGTCGCAGTCCACCCAGAGCGGCCGGACCACCAGCGGCTTGCCGAAGTGCAGGCCTTCGTGGAAGCCGTTGCCGCCGGCGTGGGTGAAGAACAGCCGCACCGAGGGGTGCGCGAGCACGTCCAGCTGCGAGGGCACCCAGGCCTCCACCCGCAGGTTCGCGGGCAGTTCGGCCGCGGGCGGCAGCAGGTGCTGCTGCTCGGCGGGCAGCTTCCACAGCACGTCGGTGCCGCGCTCGCCGAGCCTGCGGGTGACCTCCAGCAGCGACCGCACCTGGCCTGCGGTGAGCCGCGTGATGGTGCCGAATCCCATGTACACCACGGAATCCCGGGCGGAGAGCCAGTCGGCGAGCCCGTCGTCCTCGGGTGCCTGCGGCAGCGGCGGCACCATCGTGCCGACCAGCCGCAGGTGCTCCGGGGCGGTGAACGGGTAGTCCAGTCCGGGGACGGAGTAGCACAGGACCATCTCGGCGTGCTCGATGCGGGACATGAACCCGCCCGCCTCCTTCGCGATGCCCAGCTCGTCGCGGATCCGCTGGTCCCGCGCGGCGCGTTCGCGCAGCTCCTTGGTCAGGAACATGCCGAGCGTGCGGAACTTGAACACCCGGTTCGCGAGCCGCTGCCACGGCGACATCTCGTGCGGCAGCCCGGAGTGCGGGACCGGGAAGTCCGGTCCGGTGTAGGACTTCGCGAACGGGATGTGCGAGGTGAGCACGTTGCTGGGCATGAACGGAACGCCCAGCACGAACGGGATTCCCTTGGTGATGGCCAGTTCGTAGCCGTAGGAGCACATGCTCTCCACGACCAGCAGCGCCGGCCGGATCTCCTCGACGGCGGCCTCCAGCGCGCGGTACTTGTCGATGCGCGCCTCGGGGGAGAAGGTGTGCCGGATGACCGCGCGGTGCGCCTTGAAGCGGGACCGCTGCGTGACCTCCCGGTACACCTCGTCGTCCCAGGTCACCGCGGACATCTCCGGTACGACCGGGCCGAGGGGGACGAAGTTCACCGGGCTGTCCACCTGCAGCGCCGCCACCTCGTCGCGCCGGTTGTCGTCGGTGGCGAAGTGCAGGTCGGCGACACCGCGCCGGGACAGCTCCTGCGCCAGCACGAGCAGCGGGTTGAGCAGCCCGCTCTCCGGGTAGCTGACGAACAGGATCGGCCGCCGGGTCGATTCCATGGGCACACCCTCCAGAGTCGGCGTCCCGGCGGCGGGCGGCGGGCCGGGACGGGGAACTTTCTCCCACGACGAGGTGCGGAGAATCCCTAGTCCTGCCCCCGTTTCCAGGCCCGCGACCTGCGGCTCTAGGGAAAAGTACAGCGAATCGGCCCCTACGCTGCGCACTCGAATGGTGCAGTCCCGCCCGACTTCTCCTGAGGTGGTGCAGCGCATGACGATCCGGCGCACGACGAGCCCGGCCGCGGCCGATCCGATCGCAGTGGTGTCGATGGCGTGCCGGTTCCCCGGCGGAGTGCGGTCCCCGGAGGACCTGTGGGCGCTGGTCGACTCCGATTCCGGCGCGGAATCGGAGTTCCCCCTCGACCGGGGTTGGGACGTGGACGCGTTGCACGCGGCCTGCGCGGTGCGGACCGGGGGTTTCCTGGCCGACGCGGCGGGTTTCGACGCGGAGTTCTTCGGGATCTCGCCGCGGGAGGCGCTGGCGATGGATCCGCAGCAGCGGGTGCTGCTGGAGGTCGTCTGGGAGGTGCTGGAGCGGGCCGGGATCGACCCGGAGTCGTTGCGCGGCAGCCGGACCGGGGTGTTCGCGGGACTGCACGGACAGGACTACGCGGTGGCCGCGGACGGTGCGGCCGAGGACGTGAGCGGGCACGCGGTGACCGGGTTCTCGCCCGCGGTGGCCGCGGGCCGGGTGGCGTACCTGCTGGGGGCGTCCGGCCCGGCGCTGGCGGTGGACACCGCGTCCTCGTCGTCGCTGGTCGCGGTGCACACGGCGGCGCGGTCGCTGGCGGCGGGCGAGTGCGAGCTGGCGCTGGTGGCGGGGGTGACGGTGATGTCCACGCCCGCCGCGTTCGTCGGCTACTCCCGGCAGGGCGGGCTGGCTGCCGACGGGCGCTGCAAGCCGTTCTCCGACGACGCGGACGGCACGGCCTGGTCGGAGGGCGCCGGGGTGGTGTTGCTGGAGCCGTTGTCGCGGGCGCGCGAGCACGGGCACGAGGTGCTGGCGCTGCTGCGCGGGTCGGCGGTGAACTCCGACGGTGCGTCGCCGGGGCTGACGGCGCCGAGCGGTGCGGCGCAGCGCGCGGTGATCCGGGACGCGCTGGCCGATGCGGGCCTCGACCCGTCCGATGTGGACGCGGTGGAGGCGCACGGCACCGGGACGCCGGTGGGCGATCCGGTGGAGGCGGCGGCGTTGCTGGCCACCTACGGGCAGGACCGGGAGGTGCCGCTGCTGCTGGGCTCGCTGAAGGGCCACCTGGGGCACGCGCAGGCCGCCGCGGGCATGGCCGGGCTGATCAAATCGGTGCTGGCGCTGGGCCGGGACCACCTGCCGGGGATCCGGAACCTGCGCGCGCCCTCGGCCGAGGTGGATTGGACGGCGGGTGCGGTGGAGGTGCTGGCCGCGGCCGCGCCGTGGCCGCGCGCCGACCGGGTGCGCCGGGCCGGGGTGTCCTCGTTCGGCATCAGCGGGACGAACGCGCACGTCATCGTGGAACAGCCGGTGCCGGTCGAGCAGACGTCGCCGGTCGCGGCGATCTCGCCCGCGGCGGTGCCGCTGCCGGTGTCGGCGCGCTCGGACGGTGCGCTGGACGCGCTCGTGGCGGAGGTCGCGGAGCTGTCCGACGCCCCGGGTACCGCGGTGGACCTGGGCTGGTCGCTGGCGGTGCGGCGGCACGCGCACGAACGGCGCGCGGTGTTGCTGAGCACCGCGGACGGGGCGACCGAGGTGGCCCGCGGGGTCGCGGCGGACGGTCCGCTGGCGGTGCTGTTCTCCGGGCAGGGTTCGCAGCGGCTCGGCATGGGCCGCGAGCTGCACGCCCGGTTCCCGGTGTTCGCTGCGGCGTTCGACGAGGTCCTCGCCGAGCTGGACCGGCACCTGGACCGCCCGCTGCGCGAGGTGGTGTGGGGCACCGACCAGTCGGCGCTGGACGGGACGGGGTGCGCGCAGCCCGCGCTGTTCGCGGTCGAGGTGGCGTTGTTCCGCCTCGCCGAGGCGCACGGCGTCCGCCCCGACCACGTCGGCGGCCACTCGGTCGGCGAGGTGACCGCCGCGCACGTCGCGGGCGCGCTGTCGCTGCCGGACGCGGCGGCGCTGATCGCGGCCCGCGCCCGGCTGATGCAGGCGTTGCCGCCGGGCGGCGCGATGGCCGCGGTGCAGGCCACGGAGGCCGAGGTCACCCCGTTGCTCACCGATCGGGTGGGGCTGGCCGCGGTGAACGCGCCGGACGCGGTGGTGGTCTCGGGGGAGGCCGAGCAGGTGGCGGAACTGGCGGAGCACTTCACCGACCTGGGCCGCAAGACGAACCGGCTGCGGGTGTCGCACGCCTTCCACTCGCCGTTGATGGAGCCGATGCTGGCGGAGTTCCGCGAGGTCGTCGCGGGCCTGTCCGTGGCGGAGCCGTCGATCCCGGTGGTGTCCAACAGGACCGGCGCGCTGGCCGGACCGGGCGAGCTGTCCGACCCGGAGCACTGGGTGCGGCACGTGCGGGAGCCGGTGCGGTTCGCGGACGGGGTCGCCGCGCTGCACGCGGCGGGGGCGCGGCGGTTCCTGGAGCTGGGGCCGGACGGCGTGCTGTCGGGCCTGGTGCCGGAGTCGGTGCCGGAGCGCCGCGTGGTCGTGGTGCCCGCGCTGCGCCGGGACCGGGACGAAGAGGCGGCGTGGGTGACCGCGCTGGCCCGGCTGCACGTGACGGGCGTGCCGGTGGACTGGTCCGCGGTGTTCGCCGGGACCGGGCCGCGCCCGGTGCCGCTGCCGACGTACCCGTTCCAGCACGAGCGGTTCTGGCCGACGCGGACGAGTACCGCACCGGCCGCGGCGGGAACCCCGGCGCCGCAACGGGTTCCGGAGGCGCCGCAACGAAGTGCGGAGGTGCCGGAACGGTTCGCGGCGCTGCCGGAGCGCAAGCGGGTCCCGTTCCTGCTGGAGCTGGTGCGCGGTGCGGCCGCCGACGTCCTGGGGCATCGCGACGTGGACCGGGTGGGTGCGGACCGGGTGTTCAAGGAAGCGGGGTTCGAGTCGCTGACCGGGGTGGAGCTGCGGGATCGGCTGGGCGCGGCGACGGGCTTGCGGTTGCCGACGTCGCTGGCGTTCGACCGCCCCACGCCGCGCGCGGTGGCCGAGCACCTGTCCGGGTTGCTCGCCGCGGAGCTGCCGACGACGGATCTGCCGACGACGGACCTGACCGCCGAACTGGCCGACTGGGAGCGCCGCCTCGACGAAGCCCCCGCCGACCCGGCGGAGCGGGAACGCCTGGCGGCCCACCTCGACCGCCTCGCCACCCGCCTCCGCGGAGCCACCCCGAACGGCACCGCCCACGACGACCTGGCCGACGACGACATAGCCGAAGCCCCCCTCGACCGCCTCCTCGACCTCATAGACGAAGAGTTCGTCGCCTGACCCACCGACCCCGTCCCTCCCGTCAGCGGCGAAGCCGCTGAGCAGCGACCACCAGAGCAGCAGGACCCCCGCGGGTTCTCAGCGCTTTCCTCGTGAGGACAGCGTTTTCGCCTGTGGCGGAGCCACCGGTGAAAACGATCCCGCAGCGAGGAAAGCGCTGAGGTTCCGCCACCGGACCCGCACAGCACGACGAGTCCCGGACACAGCCGAGAAGAGGACTGACCGGTGCAGGATGAGCAGCAGGGCAAAGTCGTCGATTACTTGCGGCGAGTTACCGGCGACCTGCGGCACGCGCGCAGGCGCATCGAGGAGCTGGAGGCGCGGGACCGCGAGCCGGTGGCGGTCGTCGGCATGGCGTGCCGCTTCCCAGGCGGGGTGCGGTCGCCGGAGGACCTCTGGGACCTGGTGTCGGCGGGCGCGGATGCGGTGTCGGACTTCCCGGCGGACCGGGGCTGGGACCTGGCGGCGTTGCGCCGGGACTGCGCCACGTCCGCGGGCGGTTTCCTGGACGATGCGGCCGGTTTCGACGCGGAGTTCTTCGGGATCTCGCCGCGCGAGGCGCAGGCGATGGATCCGCAACAGCGGTTGTTGCTGGAGGTGTGCTGGGAGGCGGTGGAGCGGGCCGGGATGGCTCCGGCGGCGTTGCGCGGTTCCCCGGCCGGGGTGTTCGTCGGCTCGTACCACTGGGGTCGTTCGCAGGCCGCGGCGGAGGACTTGCGCGGGCACACGATGACGGGCACTGCGGCGAGCGTGCTGTCGGGCAGGCTCGCGTACGCGCTGGGCTTGGAGGGCCCGGCGTTGACGGTGGACACGGCGTGTTCGTCGTCGCTGGTGGCGTTGCACTTGGCGGCGCGGTCGCTGCGGGCGGCGGAGTCGTCGCTGGCGATCGTCGGCGGCGTGACGGTGCTGTCGGACCCGTCGTTGTTCGTGGAGTTCAGCAGGCAGGGTGGGTTGTCGGCGGACGGCCGGTGCAAGGCCTTCGCGGCGGACGCGGACGGCACGGGCTGGGCGGAGGGCGCCGGCGTGCTCGTGCTGCAGCGGCTCGCGGACGCGCAGCGGGACGGGCGCGAGGTGCTGGCGGTGCTGCGCGGCAGCGCGGTGAACCAGGACGGCGCGTCGAACGGCTTCGGCTCGTCGCTGCTGGCCGAGGTGGCCTCC